>NZ_JASKYT010000263.1:0-9902 GCF_041028275.1 Streptomyces sp. PU-14G | reverse complement strand
ATCCCCTGGGGCCCCGGAGAGCAGGTATCAGTTGGCCGGATTGATCGTCTGGTTGCGCTCGTTCGTGGTCATTTCTCCCGAGGCGCTGTCGGCGGCCGGCGGCTTGATGGTCTGGTTGCGCTCCTTGGTGGTCACCTCGCCGCTCTCGGGCGTGACCTTCTCTTCGTGGTCGCTCATGGTGGCTTTCCCTCCATGGGATCTGTGGGCAGGTGTCCGCCCAGCGGCTCCCCCGTGGGCCGCCGGGCGGACGAGTCGGGCCGTTCACCCTATCGGGGGAAGGTCGTCCCCCCTGTCGATCCGCCTGCCCCCCGACGCGCCGGATCGACTGCCTAGAGCATGCCGGGCGTCGATAAACGATCGATGAACGTCTTGTTGGTGACCGTGTTTCACGGAACGGTCAGGCGGCTGCCTCACGTTCCAGCAGCTGTCGCACGTCCTCCGCCTCAGGGGCTCCCAGGCTCTCGTACTGCTCCAGCGCCTCCCGCCAACAGGCCTGTGCGCGACGGTGATGTCCCAGCGAGTCCAGCGCCTGGCCCAGCAGCGTCAACGCGTTCGCCCGGCGCCAGGGCCCACCGACACTCCGGAGAATGGCCATGGCCTGCTCCGCCAGGCCCGCGGCGTTGGCGGGCTGATGGGCCGCCAACCGGACCTCCCCGAGCCGGAAGTACGCCATGCCCTCCCACAGGCGCTGCCTGCTCTGCTGGAAGAGACGCAGCGCCTCGGAGAAGTTCTTCTCCGCATCCGGCAGCCGGTCGGCTGTGGTCAGCGCGATGCCGAGCGCGTACAGCGTGGTCGCCCGCCGCATGGAGGCGCTCAGATGGTCGTGGATGTCCAGCGCCTGCTCGGCCAGTGAGATGGCCGTGTCCGTCTTGCCCAGTACGGTGTGTACCCGGGAGAGGTTGCACAGGGCGCTCGCCTCGGCGGGCTTGTTCCCGTACGACCGGAACGCCTGAAGCGCGGCATCGAGAAAGCGCTCGGCGTCGAGTGGACGGCTCTGGTAGTTGGCGACCAGCCCGCGGTCGTTGAGCGCGTAGGAGGCGGAGATGGGGTCACCCGCCTCGTGGCCGAGCGGACCCGCCGCGCTGGCTTCCTCATCGGCCTCGTCGAAGCGGCCCGTAGCCAGGTGCATCCCGGTCAGTACGGAGCGCGCGCGGGCTTCGGCATGCGCGTCACCGACTTCCTGGGCGACGCGTTTCACGGAGTGCGCTCCCTGCTCGTACTGCCGTCCGTAACTCCCCGCCTCCGCCAGCGCGCTGGTGGCCATCAGCAGATCGACGGCCGGGCGGAGGGTTGGGCCCGACGCCATCTGTGCGGCGCAGGCGAGGAAGCAGGACGATTCGGCGAACAGCCACTCGATTGCTGCGCCGTGATCGGCGAAGGTGAGGCCGGGGTGCTGCGTGGTCTCCAAGTGGTGGACGAGGGATTCGGCGGGCCGTTCGAGGACGTAGTAGTTCCGCGCCGTCGCCAGATAGAAGTCCAGCAGCCGCCGCAGCGCGGCGTCGCACTCACTCGGTGGCTGTTCATCGCGCTCCGCGCACGCCCGTGCGAAGAGGCGGACGAGGTCGTGGAAGCGGTAGCGGCGTGGGGCGGCCGATTCCAGGAGGGAGGTGTCGACCAGGGACTCCAGCAGGTCCTCGGCGTCCTCCTGGCTGCGGTCGAGGAGCGCGGCGGCGGCGTCGAGGGAGATGTCGGGGCCCTCGGCGAGGCCGAGGAGCCGGAAGGCGCGGGCCTGTTCGCCTTCGAGCTGGCCGTAGCCGAGCTCGAAGGTGGCGCCGACGGCCTGGTCGCCGGCCTGGAGTTCGTCGAGGCGGCGCCTCTCGTCGCCGAGCTTCGCGGCGAGTATGGAGACCGTCCAGGTGCGGCGGGCCGAGAGCCGGGCCGCCGCGATGCGGATCGCGAGCGGCAGGAAGCCGCAGGCGGCCACGACGTCCATGGCGGCCTCGCGCTCGGCGAGCACCCGTTCCTCGCCCACAATGCGGGTAAAAAGGGCGAGTGCCTCGTCGGGGCTCATGACGTCGAGGTCGACGAGGTGCGCTCCGGCGAGATCGACCATGCGGACGCGGCTGGTGACCAGCGCGGCACAGCCGGCGGCGCCGGGCAGCAGGGGTCTGACCTGTGCCGCGTCGCGGGCGTTGTCCAGCAGGGCGAGAACGCGGCGGCCCGCCAGCAGCGAGCGGAAGAGGGCTGAGCGGTCCTCGACGCCGCTGGGGATCGCGGAGTCGGCGACGCCGAGTGCACGCAGGAACGAGCCGAGCACGGCTTCGGGGTCGGCGGGTGCGGCTCCGGCGCCCTGGAGGTCGACGTAGAGCTGCCCGTCGGGGAAGCGGTCGGCTGCGGCATGGGCGACGTGGATGGCGAGTGTCGTCTTGCCGACGCCGCCGATTCCGGCGACGGCGGAGACGGCCATGACGGTGCCTTCGGCCTGGGCGAGCTGGTCGCCGAGTTCGGCGACGAAGGAGGTACGTCCCGTGAAGTCCGCGACGGTGGCGGGCAGCTGTGCGGGGCGGGTGACGGTGGGCCCGTCGGCGGGGGGCTCGTCGGCCTGGTAGGTGAGCTCGTCGTCGGCTTCGAGGATGCGCTGCTGGAGTTCCGACAGCTCGGGGCGGGGGTCGACGCCGAGCTCGTCCGCGAGCAGGCGCCGGGTGTCGGCGTAGACGGCGAGGGCTTCGGCCTGGCGTCCGCTGCGGTAGAGGGCGAGCATCAGCAGTTCCCGCAGCCTCTCGCGCAGCGGATGCGCGGCGGTCAGCGCGGTCAGCTCGCTGACGGCTTCGGCGTGGCAGCCGACCTGGAGGTCGAGGTCGAGCCGCAGCTCCAGCAGGCTCAGGCGCCACTCCTCCAGGCGGATGCGCTGGTGTTCGGCGTAGGGACCCGGTATGCGCGCGAGGGGTTCACCGTCCCACTGGGCGAGGGCCGCGCCGTACAGCTCGCGGGCCTGGGCGCGGTCGCCGCCGGAGGCGGCCTTGTCGGCGCGGGCGGCGCAGTCGTGGGCGGTCTCGACGTCGAGTGGCGCTTCGGGGCCTGTGTGCAGGGAGTAGCCGCCGGATTCGCTGACGAGCAGGTCGGCGTCGGGGCCGAGGGCTTTGCGGATGCGGGAGGCGTAGGTGCGCAGCGCGGCCTTGGCCTGCTCGGGCGGCTCCTCGCCCCAGATGGCGTCGATGAGTTCCTCGGCGGTGGCAGTGTGGCCGCCGCGCAGCAGTAGCGCTGCCAGCAGGGCTTTCTGCTGGGGGGAGCCCATGCCGAGTGGCTGGTCCCCGCGCCAGGCGCGCACGGGACCGAGCAGAGCGAACCGCAACTGGCGATTCCGCTGCCCCGCTCCGTTACGCGTGTCGTCCCCGGCGCCCATTGGTGTGCCCCCTGCTGATCCGCACTCCTCCGTTCCCCGCACGGGTCAGTCTGCCTTGTCGGCGCCGTTTACGTCAGCTCAGGTACCAGCCTCTCTACGAAGCCTTCGAATTCGGCGGATGCCGGTTATGGTCTCCCGCTGCTGCGAGCGGGGCGGCGGGAGAGCCCGAACGGCGGGGTGCGCCGGCTCGTACGGAGGGACGCAGTGCTGCGTACGGAGGGACGCAGTGCTGCGTACGGAGGTTGCGCCGGTCCGCACGGAGGGCGCTGCCGGTCCGCACGGGGCCCTGCTGGTCCGCACGGAGGGTTGCGCCGGTCTGTACGGACGGATCTGCCCGTCTGTACGGACGGACGCTCCGGTTCGGCCGCAGGGACACTCCGGTCCGTACGGAGCGACGGCAGGCGCGGACGCGGTATGCGCGGACACGGTATGCGCGGACACGGTATGCGCGGACGCGGCATGCGCGAACGGAGCGCTGAGGAAGTCGAAGCGAAGAGGCGCGCGGGGTGGCGCAGAAGTCGGGACAGGAGCCGGGGGCGCGCGTTCGGGGGCGACGCGGTAGCTGACGACCCGTCAGGTACGGCGCTACGGTGGTGGGCATGGAGACCTTCCCCAGGATCATTTCGGTGGACGACCACACGGTCGAACCCCCGCACGTATGGCGGGACCGGCTCCCGTCCCGCTACCGCGACACCGGGCCCCGCATCGTGCGCGCCCCCCTGAAGGAGATGACCTTCGTCGGCGGCAAGTTCACCCCGACGATGGGCAGGCCGGGCGACGAGGGGCCGATCGCCGACTGGTGGGTGTACGAGGACCTGCACCGCCCGCTGACCAGGCTGGACACCGCCGTCGGTTACGACAGGGACGAGGTGCGGCTGGAGGCCATCACCTACGAGCAGATGCGCCCGGGCTCCTACGACGTGCGCGAGCGCCTGGCCGACATGGACGTCAACCACGTGCAGTCGGCCCTGTGCTTCCCCACCTTCCCGCGGTTCTGCGGCCAGACGTTCACCGAGGCCAAGGACCGCGAGCTGGGGCTGCTGGGGGTGCGCGCGTACAACGACTGGATGGTGGAGGAGTGGTGCGGGCCCGACGCACACGGACGCCTCATACCGCTCGCCCTCATACCGCTGTGGGACGCGGAACTGGCCGCTCAGGAGGTACGGCGCAATGCCGCGCGGGGCGTGCGCGCCGTCTGCTTCTCGGAGATCCCTCCGCGCCTGGGTCTGCCGTCCATCCACACGGACGCGTGGGACCCGTTCCTGCGGGCCTGCGACGAGACGGGCACCGTCATCGCCATGCACATCGGCTCCTCCAGCCAGATGCCGTCGACGTCGGCGGACGCACCACCCGCTGTCGGCTCCACCATCACGTTCGCCAACTGCTGTTTCTCGATGGTGGACTGGCTGATGAGCGGCGCCTTCGAGCGCTTCCCCCGCCTGAAGATCATGTATGCGGAGGGGCAGATCGGCTGGATCCCGTACATCCTGGAGCGCGCGGACGTGGTCTGGGAGGAGAACCGGGGCTGGGGCGGCGTGGCGGACAAGGTGCTGCGCCCGCCGTCCGAGCTGTTCGCCGAGCACGTCTACGGCTGCTTCTTCGACGACGCGTTCGGGCTGCGGAACGTCGAGTCCATCGGCGTACCCAACGTCCTGTACGAGACGGACTACCCGCACTCGGACTCGACCTGGCCCAAGTCCCGTCAGGTCGGTGAGCAGCAGATGGGGCACCTGCCGGCCGATCTGGTGGAGCGGATCGTGCGGGGCAACGCCATCGACCTCCTCGGCCTGACGGACGAGGGGCTGTGGCCGGGGGCGTGACAGGCGAGGCGCCGTCGGCCTGACGCTCCGAACGCGGACAGGCCCAGCCCTTGAGGACACGCGGGCAGGCCCAACCCTTGAGGACATGCGGGCAGGCCCAGCCTAGAGAACACACGTGCAGGCCGGGCCCTCAAGAAGGTGGCGGGGAGCGGCGGCCCGGCCCTGTCCTCCGGGCCGCTCGCCCCCCGCCGCCTCCGGCCTCAGGCGTCGCGGAACCTCACCCTCGTGGCCGTACGGGGATACCCGCGTACCCGAAGGCGATGCAGGAGGCGACCTGTGCCATCTCCTCGGGCGGCACCGCGGGACGCAGCTTCGGAAAGCGGTCGAAGAGGGCGGGCAGTGCCGTGCGGGCCTCCATACGGGCCAGTGGGGCGCCCAGACAGAAGTGCACCCCGTGCCCGAAGGACAGGTGCTCCCCGCCGCCCGCCCGGCGGATGTCGAACCGCGCCGCGTCGGCACCGTACTTGGCCGGGTCCCGGTTCGCCGAGGCGATGGTGGAGAGGAGGGCGTCGCCCTGCCCGATCACGGTGCCGTCGGGGAGCGCGATGTCCTCGACGGCGAAGCGCAGCGGCAGGTTGGCGATGCTGGGTGCCCAGCGCAGTGTCTCCTCGATGACGTCGTCCCAGGAGGCCTGGCCGTCCAGGACGAGCCGGAGCTGCTCGGGGTGGGCGAGCAGGGCGTGGACGGCGTTGCCGATGAGGTTGACGGTCGTCTCGTGCCCGGCGCCGATCATCAGCAGCAGGGTGTCGAGCAGTTCCTTCTCGGAGAGCGCGGCGCCCTCTTCGTCGCGTGCGCCGACCAGCACGCTGGTCAGATCCTCGCCCGGCTCGGCGCGTTTGGCCTCGACGAGCGCGGTGAAGGCCGCCTGCATGTCCACCGCCGTCTGTCCCGCCTGCTCGGGCGTGAGGGTGGTGTCCATGATCAGGTCCATCAGCCGCTTCATCTCGGGCCGCTGGTCCTCGGGGACGCCGAACAGTTCGCAGATGACGTTCATCGGGAGCGGGTGCGCGAAGGAGGCGCGCAGGTCCACTGTTCCGTCGCGTGCCGCGTCGTCTTCCATGGCGTCGAGCAGCTCACCGGTGATGCGCTCCACGCGGGGCAGCATGGCGGCCGTACGCCGCGCGGTGAAGGCGGGGGCGACCAGCTTGCGCAGCCGCTTGTGGTCCTCACCGTAGGAGCTGAGCATGTTCTCGACGCTGACCCAGGTGCGGATCCACGTGTCGTGGAACTCGCCGCGCTGCCAGGCGGGCCAGTGTCTGCGCGGGTCCTTGGAAACACGCGGGTCCCGCAGGAGCTGCTTGAGGACGTCGAACTCGCTGACGTACCAGGCGTGGATGCCGGCGGGCAGCTCCACCAGTGTCGCGGCGGCTCCCCGTGCGCGGATGCGCTGCGCCTCGCCGTGGATGTCGCGACCCTCCGGGTCGATGACGACGTCCGAAGGGACGGCTATATGGACGGGCTCTTCCACGGGGTGCCTCCTACGTGGTCGGGAGAGACGGGGCTGAACTGCGCGGGCAGTGAGACAAGGCCCCGCTGGAAGGGGCCCGGCCGCCATTTCAGCTCGTCGTACGTCACCGTCAGCCGGATGTCGGAGAGCCAGGCGGTGAGCCGTTCGATGGCGGTGCTGGCGATGAGCAGCGCCGGCTGCTGCGCCGGACAGCCGTGCGGGCCCGCGGCCCACGCCAGGTGCGCGCCGCCGCCGGAGCCGTCGGCACCGGTGGCCTCACCCGGGGCGGCGCGCCCGCTCTGGGTGGTGGCCGCCGCGTAGCTGACCAGGACGAGCTGTCCCGCGCGCAGCCACACGCCGTGGAAGTAGACGTCCCGCCTGGGGTAGTGCGCGGAGTAGTTGGCCATCGGCGGCTCGTTGCGCAGCACGTCGTGCAGGGCGTCGCGCGGGGTCAGCGCGCCGCCGGACAGGTCGCTGTAGTAGCGCTCGTCGACGAGCATCCGGCTGAGCGCGTTGCCGATGAGGTTGGACAGCGGCTCGTAGCTGGCGGCCAGCGTCAGGACGATCTGGTGGATGACCTCCTCGGCGCTCAGCCCGGCCGGATGGTCCATGAACCAGGAGGTCAGATCCTGGCCCCGCTCGCGCTGCTTGGCCTGGGTCAGCTCCGTGATGTAGCGGGTGTAGGCGGCGTCGGCCGCCTCCGCCTCCTCGGCGGTCTTGCTGTCGAACATGCCGGCGATGCCCTGGATGAGCAGCTCGCTGCGGTCGTCGGCCAGGCCGAAGGCGCGGTTGAAGAACAGCAGCGGCAGCAGCCGCGCGAACTGGCCGATGAGGTCCGCCTCGCCGTCCTGCGCGAAGTGTGCGATCAGCTGGTCGGCGACCTCCCGCACGGTCTGGCGGACCTGGTGGGGCTCCAGCCGCGCGAAGCTGTCGGAGATCACCTGGCGGTAGCGGGCGTGCGCCTCCCCGTCGCTGAAGAGGGCGTTCGGGCGGGCCCGCAGCATCGGCAGGACGGGCGAGTCCTGCGGCACCGTGTCCTGCCAGACGGTGGAGTCCTTCGACCAGGTCACCGGGTCGTGCAGCAGGTCGAGGGCGGCCCGGTAGTCGATCACCAGCATCGCGCCGACGCCGGGCGCGATCTCCACGGGGGCGAGGGCGCCGTACCGGCGCAGCCGCTCGTAGACCGCGTACGGGTCGGCCGCGAACTCCTCCCCGTACAGCGGGGTGACCTCGTGGTTCGGCCGGGACAGCGGCGCCGGCATGGTGCCGGACGGTGTGGTGCCGGAGTGGGGCGCGGCGTTCAAGCGGTCTCCTGGGGCTGCTGGGGGCCGTGTTGCCGGCCGGTCGTGCTGGCGTCTTTCTGCTGCTGGTCGAGCACGTCGAGGACGTGGCCGACGAGGGCGATCAGCGCGTCGGCGGACTGGTCGCGGTTGCGCGCGTCGCACACCACCAGCGGGGTGTCGGGGTGCAGGTCGAGGTGGTCGCGGAGGGTGTCGGGGTGGTGCGAGGGGGAGTCGGGGAAGGAGTTGACCGCGACCGCGTAGCGCAGCCCGGCCTCCTCGATCATGTCCATCACCTCGAAGGAGTCCGCCAGGCGCCGGGTGTCGGCCAGCACCAGGGCGCCCAGCGCGCCGCGCGCGATGTCCTGCCACAGGGGGCGGAAGCGCCGCTGTCCGGGCGTGCCGAACATGTACAGCACCAGGTCGCCGGGGAGCGTCAGCCGGCCGAAGTCGATGGCCACCGTGGTGGTGGTCTTGTCCCGTACCCCGGCCAGGTTGTCCACCAGCGCGCCGGTCTGCGTCATCACCTCCTCGGTGTGCAGCGGCGCCGTCTCCGACAGCGAGCGGATGAACGTCGTCTTGCCCACCCCGAACGGCCCTGCGACCAGCAGCTTGACCAGCGTCTGCGGCTTGTCCTCCAGGTATATGGAGCCGCCTGCCGCCGAGGCGCCGGCCGGGTCGCCCGGGCTAGGAGGACTTGAGAGTGCGGAGTCCATTGAGAACCTTCTCCAGAATCTGCCGCTCCGGCAGTTCGGCGTCGGGAATCGGGGCGCGGGCCATCAGCCGGCCCGCGTCCACCAGGTCGGCCACCAGGACCTTGACCACACTGACCGGAAGCCGCAGGTGCGCGGCGGCCTCCGCGAGGGACAGCGCCCCACCGCGCAGCAGTTCCAGCAGCCGCGTCTCCTCCGGGCGGAGCCCGGAGACCGTCGCCGGGTCCGACGCACCGTGCAGCACGGTGAGCCGGTCGAGCGTGTTGCGGCTGGGCCGGGCACGTCCGGTCGTCGCCAGATACGCGGGCACCAGGCGCCTGTTGTCTGCGGGCGGGTTCATGTCGAGATGTCGTTCCTGGCCGGGCTGTTCATGGCCTTGCCCAGCGATGCCACCTGCACCTGCATCTGGTGCGTGACGATGCCCATGTTCACGTCGGGCCCGGCGAAGACGGCCAGCGCGGTGTTCTCGCCCGCCGGGATGGCGAAGACCCAGCCCTGGTCCGACTCCACCACCGTCTGCCGCAGCCGCACCTCGTAGGAGCCGGCGAACGCCGCCGTGGTCGTGCGTGCCGCGCCCTGGAGCGCCGAGAGCATCGCGGCGACGCCCTCGGCCGCCTCCCGCTCCAGGTTGGGCGAACGTCCCTCTATCAGGCCGTCACCTGAGATGACGGCCGCGTGGATGACGTGTGGCAGGTCCAGGAGCGGGGCCAGCACCCAGGAGGTGTCGTCGCGCAGCGACCTGCGTGCGGGGATTGTCATTCCTGCGGATTCCCTTCAGCGGAACGGGGATCGGCGTGGGGGTATGAGGGGGCCTGGCCCGGGGCGGTCGCTTCGTCGACGGCCGCGCGGCCCGAGGCGGTGCCGCGCTGGAACGCCGCCCAGCGCTCCGCGCTCTCCTCCGGTGACGCCTGGGCGTACGCGGCGGGCTGCGGGGCCTGCGGGGCGGATGTTCCGCCGTGCGGGGCCGGTTCGGGCGAGACGGCGGCCGTGGCGTCCAGCGACGCCTCGGGGACCGGGCGCCGCCGGCGGCGGCGCGGCAGCTCGTCACCGCCGTCGGACGCGGCGGCTCCGCTCTCGTGTGCGGGCTCGCCCGGGGCCTGCACGCCTGGCGCGGCGTGGGAGGGTCCGGCGGCGGACGGCGCCGGCGCGGACGGTCCCGCGGTGGGCTGTACGGGCGGGGCGGCGTCAGCGGCCGGGCTGACGGCGCCCAACTGGACGGTCTCGCCGTACGCGGGCTCCGGACGGGCGGCGGGCTGTGCGTGCGGCGRGRCGGGGGCCGCGGCGCTCGCGCTGCCGCGC
>NZ_JASKYT010000262.1:0-9628 GCF_041028275.1 Streptomyces sp. PU-14G | reverse complement strand
GGCGGGCAGCGCGGGGAAGCCGCTCAGCACGTGCTCGATCTCCGCGTCGGAGACCGACTGGCCGCTCTCCACGCGGAGGGCCTGGCGGGCGGCGCCGAGGAACGTCGAGAAACAAGGCACCTCGCCGCTGAGGGCCAGCGCCATGCAGTCCCGCTGGACGCGCAGGAACCACGGCTGGAGCGCGGCCGACGGCTGTCCGATCTCCTCGAACCGGTCGCCGAGCGGCTCCAGCCGCATCAGCGTCTCCAGCACGTCGAAGACGACGGCCTGCGGGCGTCGGGCGGCGGTGCGCATACGGGTCTCCTCCCGGCGGTACGGGCCTGCCGGGGCTCGGGTACCCACGGCGGCCCACGGGCGCGGCGGGCACGGTGCGCCGTCCCGCGCGGCGGACGCGTCAGGCCGCGGCGCGGGGCGGGTCGGCGGTTTCCTCCTGCTCGATCTCCTCGCGGACGCGCCGGCACGCCGCGGCCAGGAGGCGGGAGACGTGCATCTGCGAGACGCCGAGACGGCGGGCGATCTGGGACTGGGTGAGCTCCCCGAAGAACCGCAGGTAGAGGAGTCGTTGCTCGCGTTCGGGCAGCCGGCACAGGCAGGAGCGCACCGCTTCGCGGTCGACGACGTGGTCGTAGCCGCTCTCGTCGGAGCTGAGCGTGTCCATGAGGCAGATCGCTCCGTCGCCCGCGGCGTCACCGCCCCCGGCGGCCTCCGCGGAGACGGGGGCGTCGAGGGAGAGGGAGTTGAAGCACTGGAGGGCTTCCATGCCGGCCAGGGTGTCCTCCTCGGAGAGCCCGGCGTGGGCGGCGAGCTCGGCCACGGTGGGCGAGCGCCCCGAGCTGGTCAGCTCCAGCTCGCGCAGGGAGGCCCGCACCCGGTTGCGCAGGTCCTGGACGCGCCGGGGAACGTGGATCTCCCACATGTTGTCGCGGAAGTGCCGTTTGAGTTCGCCGTAGATCGTGGGGATGGCGAACGTCTCGAAGGCGTTGCCCCTGGCGGGATCGTACCGCTCGACGGACTTGACCAGGGCCAGTGCCGCGACCTGTTCGAGGTCTTCGAGCGACTCGCCGCGGTTGCGGAACTTGCGGGCGAGGCGGTGCGCCATCGGCAGCCAGGCGGTGACCACGCAGTCCTGGAGCCGTCGGCGCTCGGGCCCCTCGGGCAGGTGGACGAGTTCGGCGAAGTCGGCTGCCGTGTCGGGGGCGTCGTGATGGGTACGACGGGGTTCAGGGGACGCGGCGGTATCGACAGCGGTCTTCGACCGCGTGGTGGCTGCCTCGGCGCCGTCCGTCCCCTGTATCTCCCGGGGCGGCTCCTCGGCCGACGTGGTGCGGTCCTCGGTGGTGCGGAACCGTGTGGTGTTCATGAGCTGCTCACTCCCACGTCTCACATGGGTGCTGTGCAAGAGGGGCGAGAAGCGATCCCCCAGTCCGCTTCCGGACAGGATCAGGGCCGGTCGCCGCAGCATCAGCAGCGGCCCATTTCACCGTGACACACACCACGCCGCGCGGCATCTTCGCAGGTCGCGCCCGCTTGCGATGGGTAGTCCGCACCCCACGGAGAGTGAGCGACGAGGCCTGCGCGGCGGGCGTTTGTCCGCATCGCGACAGGGCACCCGGCCGCCGCGCGGCGGCCGATTCGGCCGCCGCCTCGGGTGGCGAGACGGCCGGGAGGACGAGATGTCAAAGCGAGCAGGGACCGCCTGCTGGGTGAGTGTGACCACAGACGACCGGCAGGCCACCGAGGCGTTCTACGGGGCGGTACTCGGCTGGTCGTTCGAGGACGGCTCCCTGGCGCCCGAGGCGCGCGTGGCGACCGCGGCCGGACAGCCGGTCGCGGGGCTGAACGAGGCCGCGGCGGCGCGCGGCCTGCCCGCACGCTGGACGGTCTTCTTCCTGGTGGAGGACGCGGACAAGGCGGCCGAGCTGATGAACGAGCGCGGCGGCACGGTGGCCGTCGGGCCTGTCGACTTCGGCAACGGCCGCACGGTCCTCGGCTCCGACCCGTGCGGCGCCGCGTTCGGGCTGTGGCAGGGCTCGGCGCCCCCGGAATGGAGTGTGGGTGCCGGTGAGGCTCCCGCCGAACTGTGCCTGCGCACCGCTGACCCGGGCACCGCGCTGGACTTCTACAGCGCCGTGCTGGGCTGGCCGCGGGAACAGGGACGGTGGCCGCACGCCTGCCTGCGGGCGGGCGCCCGCCCCGGGGACCCCGACCCGGGCGCCCGCCCGCGCTGGGTCATCACCTTCCGTTGCGCCGACCCGGGCGAGGCGGCGGCAGCGGCAGAGCGCCACGGCGGCACCGTCCTCGCACCGGACGAGGACGTCGAAGGGGCGAGCCGTGTCACGCTGAGCGACCCCCACGGGGCCCTGCTCACCCTCGCCCGGCCCTGAAGCCTCTCGTTCGGATCTCCCGGGCTCCACGGGCTCACCAAGCTCCCCGGGCACCGCCCACCGCCCAGCCGCCCACGGCTACGGCTACGGCTACGGCTACAGGCCTACGAGGTAGCCGATGAAGAAGACGAGGAAGACGACGACCACGAGTGCGATCAGGACGAGGGGGCCTTTGCTCCAGCCCTTGGTCGGATTGTGTGTCTCGCGCGGACCCGCCTCGGACATGCTGCCTTCGGCAGGCGGGGTCTCGCCGGGCGGGACCTGCCCGCCGCGCTCCAGTCCGGGGGTGCGGTCCGGGTCGGGATCGGGGTCCTGATTGGCGTGCCTCATGACCTCCGGGTGGACCGCGGGGCGGCTTCGTACACCTCCGAGTGCGCGGTATCCGGCGGCTTCGGCCCTGTGCCGGGGCGCCGCGCTCGCTACACTGTTCGGGAATTCGACCTGGTGTTGAAATCTCGAACAGGAGGCCTCCATGGGGCGGCTCGTGCCCGCTGTGACCCGGGCGCTGGACATTCTGGAGCTGTTCCTGGAGGGGGACGGCACGCTCACCGCGCCGGACATCGTGCGCAGGCTGCAACTGCCGCGCACCACCGTGCACGAGCTGGTCGCCACGCTCACCGCCCGCTCCTACCTGGTGCCGGTGCCCGGCAGGTCGGGCCACTACCGGCTCGGGGTGCGCCCCTACCAGCTCGGCAGCCGGTACGCCGAACAGCTCGACCTGGCGGCCGAGGGCCAGCAGGTGGCCCGCTCGGTGGCGGAGACCTGCGAGGAGACCGTCCACGTGGCGATCCTGGAGGACACCGACGTCATCTACATCGCCAAGGTCGACTCCACCCAGGCCGTGCGGATGGTCTCGGCGGCGGGGCGCCGGCTGCCGGCGCACTGCACGGCCGTCGGCAAGATGCTGCTGGCGTGCCTGACGGCCGACGAGCTGGCCGCGCGGTTCCCCGAGGGCGCCGAGCTGCACGGCATGACGCCGCACAGCATCACCGACCCGGTGGCGCTCCGCGCCGAGTTGGGGCGCGTCGCCGAGCGCGGCACCGCCGTGGAGGAGAGCGAGTCCAACCCGGACGTCAGCTGTGTGGCCGCGCCGGTACGGGACCGCTCCGGGCGGGTGGTGGCCGCGCTGTCCGTGTCGGTTCCGCTGGTCAGGTGGAGTGGCGAACGCCGCGCCGAGCTGGAGGGGTTGGCCCAGAGCGGCGCTACGCGGCTGTCCGAGCGGCTGGGACACAGGGGGCTGTGATGGGGGTGACGACGGTTCTGCGGGCCCACGCGGAGCTGGGCGAGGGGCCGACGTGGGACGCGGCGAGGGGGCACCTGATCTGGGTGGACATCCTCGCCTCCCGCGTCCACACCTACGACCCCGCGGACGGCCGGCGCACCGTGCTGACGACGGAGACGCACGTGGGCGCCGCCAAGCCGCGCGCGGGCGGCGGACTGGTCGTCAACCTGCGGGACGGAATCGGCGCGTACGACGCCGAGGGGCGCTTCGCCTGGCTGCTGCACGACCCCGTTGCCGGGCGGCGCGGCAACGACGCGGCCGTCGCCCCGGACGGCGCCCTGTGGGCGGGCACCATGCGCTACGACGAGAAGCCCGGCGGTGGCACCCTGGTGCGGCTCGCCGGAGACGGCACGGCGACCACCGTCCTGGGTGACGTCGCCGTCTCCAACGGGACCGGCTGGAGCCCCGACGGCACGCGCATGTACCACGTCGACAGCCCCACCCGCCGCGTCGACGTGTGGGACGTGCGCGAGGACGGGCTGGTGACGGGCCGCCGCCCGCTGGCGGTGGTCGAGGAGGGCGCGGGCTTCCCCGACGGGCTGGCCGTCGACGCGGACGGCTGTGTGTGGGTGGCGCTGTGGGACGGTGCCGCCGTACGGCGCTACGCGCCGGACGGGACGCTGGAGAGGGTCGTCGAGCTGCCCGTCCGGCGGCCCACCGCGTGCGCGTTCGGCGGGGCCGGCCTCACCGACCTCTACGTCACCTCGGCCCGCGCCGGGCTGGTCTCCCCCTCGCCGCTGGACGGCTCGCTCTTCGTCCTGCCGGACGCGGGCCGGGGCCTGCCCCAACCCCCCTTCGCGGGCTGAGGGTTGTTCTTTCCCAACCCCACCTCTTCCCGAAACGGGGGGCTTCGCCCCCGACCCCCGCTTCGCTCGTCCTCAAGCGCCTGGGGGCACCTCCCGGCCGAAGGCTGGGGGCGGGCTGATGTCAGCCCGCCCGGAGCGTGCGGGCATCAGCGTCCTGCCTTGCGCTTGTTCCAGACGTCGAAGCCGACGGCGGCGAGCAGCACGAGACCCTTGATGACCTGCTGGTAGTCGGTGCCGATGCCGACCAGCGACATGCCGTTGTTGAGCACGCCCAGCACGAGTCCGCCGATTACGGCGCCCATCACCGTGCCGACGCCGCCGCTCATGGACGCGCCGCCGATGAAGGAGGCGGCGATGGCCTCCAGTTCGAAGTTGAGGCCCGCCTGCGGGGTGCCGGCGTTGAGCCGGGCGGCGTAGACGCACCCTGCGAGCGCGGCGAGGACGCCCATGTTGACGAAGACGAGGAAGGTGACGCGCTGGTCCTTGACGCCGGACAGCTTCGCCGCGGCCTTGTTGCCGCCCAGCGCGTACACGTGCCGGCCGACCACGGCGTTGCGCATCACGTAGCCGAGGCCGATCAGCAGCGCGCCCATGACCAGCATGACGACGGGCACGCCGTGGAAGCTGGCGAGGGTCAGGGTGAAGGCGACGACGGCGGCGGCGAGGGCCACGCACTTGGCGACCCACAGTCCCGTCGGCAGCACTTCGAGTTCGTAGGCCACCTGGCGCCTGCGGTCCCGGTGTTCGCGCAGCAGGAGCAGGACGAGCGCGACGAGCCCGATCACCAGTGTGGGGTTGTGGTACTGGGTGTAGGGGCCCATCTCGGGGATGAAGCCCTTGGCGAGGTTCTGGAAGCCGCCGGGGAACGGGGACAGGGAGCGGCCTTCCAGCACGATCTGCGTCAGGCCGCGGAAGAGCAGCATTCCGGCGAGGGTCACGATGAAGGACGGGATGCCGACGTAGGCGATGAAGAAGCCCTGCCAGGCGCCGGCGACCGCACCGATCAGCAGCGAGAGGGCCAGCGCAAGGCCCCAGGGCATGCCGCCCTTGACCATCATCACCGCCGCCATGGCGCCGACGAAGGCCACCAGCGAGCCGACGGACAGGTCGATGTGGCCGGCGATGATGACGATCATCATGCCCATGGCCAGGATGAGGATGTAGCCGTTCTGCTGGATCAGGTTGGAGACGTTGTTGGGCAGCAGCAGCGTGCCGTCGGTCCAGATCTGGAACAGCACGACGATGAGCAGCAGCGCCGTGAGCATCCCGTACTGGCGCATGTGGCCGCGCATGTTCTCCAGCAGCACCGCGCCTGCCGAGCGGGCGGCGGACGGCTGCTGGGGCGGTATGCCGGAGTGCGGGGAGCGGGTCGTGGTCGTCATGGCGGGCCTCAGTCTCTGTTCCGGGTGCCGGCGGTGGGCTGCCGGCGGGTCATGTGGCGCATGAGGACTTCCTGGCCGGCGTCGGCCCGCGCGAACTCGGCGGTCAGACGGCCCTCGGCCATGGTGTAGATGCGGTCGCACATGCCCAGCAGTTCGGGCAGTTCGGAGGAGATGAACAGCACGGCCTTCCCCTGGGCTGCGAGAGCGTCGATGACGGTGTAGATCTCGTACTTGGCGCCCACGTCGATGCCCCGGGTCGGCTCGTCCAGGATCAGCACCTCGGGGTCGGCGTGGATCCACTTGCTGAGCACGACCTTCTGCTGGTTGCCGCCGGACAGCCTGCCGGTCTGCTCGTGCACGGTGGGTGCCTTGATGTTCATGGACTTCCGGTAGCGCTCGGCGACGGAGCTCTCGTGGTGCTCGTCGACGACGCCGCGCCTGACCATGCCCGCCAGGGACGCCAGCGAGATGTTGCGGTTGATGGTGTCGATCAGGTTGAGGCCGTAGCGCTTGCGGTCCTCGGTGACGTAGGCGATGCCCGCCTCGATCGCCGCGGGCACGGTCTTCGCCCGGACCTGGCGGCCCGCGACCCGCAGGGTGCCCGCCTCGTACAGGCCGTAGGAGCGGCCGAAGACGGACATGGCAAGCTCGGTGCGTCCGGCGCCCATCAGCCCCGCGATGCCGACGATCTCGCCGCGCCGCACGGTCAGCGACGCGTCGTCGACGACCCTGCGCTGGTGGTCGACGGGGTGACGCACCGTCCATCCCGCGATCTCCAGCGCGGTGGCGTGCTCGCCCTCGTAGGGGGTGCGGTCGGGGAAGCGGTGGTCGAGGTCGCGGCCCACCATGCCGCGGATGAGGCGGTCTTCCGACAACTCGGCGGGCTGCTCGGGGGCCTCCCGCACGGTCAAGGTCTCGATGGTGCGGCCGTCGCGCAGGATGGTGACGGTGTCGGCGATGCGGCGGATCTCGCCCAGCTTGTGCGAGATGACGATGCTGGCGATGCCCTGGTCGCGCAGTTCCAGGATGAGCTGGAGGAGGCTCGCGCTGTCCTCGTCGTTGAGCGCGGCGGTCGGCTCGTCCAGGATCAGCAGCTTCACCTCCTTGGACAGCGCTTTGGCGATCTCCACCAACTGCTGTTTGCCCACGCCGATGTCGGCGACGGCCGTCTGCGGGTTCTCGCGCAGTCCGACGCGCCGCAGCAGCCGGGCGGCCCGCTGCAAGGTGGCGTTCCAGTCGACGACCCCGCGCGTGCCGCCGCACTGCTCGTTGCCCAGGAAGATGTTCTCCGCGATGGACAGGAAGGGGACGAGGGCGAGTTCCTGGTGGATGATGACGATGCCGCGGGCCTCGCTGGCGCGGATGTCCTTGAAGGCGACCGGCTCGCCGAACAGGCGGATCTCCCCGTCGTAGCTGCCGTGCGGGTGGACGCCGCTGAGCACCTTCATGAGCGTCGACTTGCCCGCGCCGTTCTCGCCGCAGACCGCGTGGATCTCGCCGGGGCGCACGGTCAGGTTGACGTCGGACAGCGCGGTGACGCCGGGGAAGGTCTTGGTGATGCCCCGCATCTGAAGGACGGGTCCCACTTCGGCGGGGCTCACCGCAGCTGCTCCTTGGTGAAGTAGCCCTCGTCGATCAGGAGCTGGGTGTTCTTCTTGTCGACGGAGACCGGCTTGAGGAGGTAGGCGGGGACGATCTTCTTCCCGTTGTCGTAGTCGGTGGTGTTGTTGACCTCGGGTTTCTTGCCGGTGAGGACGGCGTCGCCCATCTGGACGGCCTGCTTGGCGAGCTTGCGGGTGTCTTTGAAGACGGTCTGGGTCTGCTCGCCGGCCACGATGGACTTCACGGAGGCCAGTTCGGCGTCCTGCCCCGTGACGACGGGCAGCGGATGCCGCTTGGTGCCGTACCCTGCGCTCTTGAGCGCGGAGATGATGCCGATGGAGATGCCGTCGTACGGGGAGAGCACCGCGTCCACGTCGGTGCTGCCGTAGTTCTTGCTGAGCAGGTCGTCCATGCGTTTTTGCGCCGTGCCGCCGTCCCAGCGCAGGGTGGTGGCCTGGTTCATCTTCGTCTGCTTGCTGCGCACCACGAGCTGGCCCGTCCGAAGGTACGGCTTCAGCTTCTTCATGGCGCCGTTCCAGAAGTACTTGGTGTTGTTGTCGTCGGGTGATCCGGCGAACAGCTCGATGGTGTGGCGCTCCTCGGCGTCGGGGTCGGGCTTCTCCAGGCCCAGGCGGTCGAGGATGTACTGGCCCTGGAGTTCGCCGACGCGCTCGTTGTCGAAGGAGGCGTAGTAGTCGACGTTCTCGGTGCCGAGGATGAGCCGGTCGTAGGAGATGACGGGGATGTGGGCCTCGGCCGCCCGCGTCAGGACGTGGGTGAGGGCCGAGCCGTCGATGGCGGCGACGACCAGCAGCCGGTGCCCCTTGGTGATCATGTTCTCGATCTGGGCGACCTGGTTCTCGACCTTGTCGTCCCCGTACTGGAGGTCGGCCTTGTACCCGGCCTTGCGGAACTGCTTGGCCATGTTCCTGCCGTCGGCTATCCACCGCTCCGAGGACTTGGTGGGCATGGCGATGCCTACGGTGCCGCCCTTGCCCGCCTCGGGTTGGTAGCGGCTGCCGCCGCGGGCCTCCTGGCCGCAGGAGGTCAGCCCGGCGACGAGTGCGGTCGCCAGCACCGCACAAGCGGCGACGCGGCGTCTGCGGGTGCGCATGGGTCAGTTCCTCTCGACGGACTCGGTGTTCGCGGCGCCCCGGCCGGGCCGGGGGCGCTCCGCGTCGTGCGGGAAGCGGTGCAGGTCGCCCGGCAGCCGGGAGCCGAGCGGCGACATACCGCCGTCGGCCCCGTGCCGGGCCAGCAGGTCGAGGGCGAGCCGGCCGCGGCGGACCCGCTCGCGCGCCGTCTCCAGCACCACCTCGCGCAGATGCCGCCCCGACGGGTAGATGCCGGGCGCCTTCGCGAGACCGAACTTCAGATAGAGCGGCGCCCCGCGCCGGATCAGCTCGGCCAGCTCGTACATCCGCACGTAACCGCCGAGGTCGTCGGGCGCCTCGATGTACAGGTCCAGCGGGGCCGCGCTCACCCGGCGGATCTCCGTGAGGTGGCTCAGAGTCAGGTCGCCGGGCACGTTGAGCGAGTCGGCGCCCAGCCGCTCGTGGACGGCGTACGAGGCGGGGTTGACCGGGCCGACCAGCGCCGAGACCTTCAGCGTCACGTCGGCCGGCAGCACGCCGGTGGCGCGGGCGCGGTGCAGCGTCCACAGCACGCCCTCGTCGGCGACCAGCAGGCAGCGCACCCCCAGTTCGGTGGCGCGCACGGCGTCCTCGACGCACCCGGCGAGCGCGCTGTGCCCGCGCGCCCGCAGCCCGGCGCCGCCCGATGCGGTGCGGGTGGCCGCGCCGGTGTCCCAGGTGCCGCGCGGCCCGGTGAACAGGCACAGCTCGACGTCGCGGGCGGCGCACGCCTCGACCATCTCGGTGATCTCGGCGTCGGTGAGCATCCAGATGCCGCTGCCCTGACTGATGCGGTGCAGGGGCACGTCCAGGCGCGCGGACTCCTTCAGGACGACGGCCAGCGCCTCGGGCCCCTCGCAGGAGGGCACCTCGGTGCGCCACAGCCCCCCGTCGGGGAAGGCGTGCGGGGAGGAGTCGGCGGGCTCGGGCACGGGCGCGGGCAGCCCGAGCGCGGTGAGGGCGGGTTCGCCGGGATGGCGGACGGTGGTGCTCACACAGGCTCCTTCGACGGGTCGGAGAGGGCGGGGGCGTTCAGGGT
>NZ_JASKYT010000261.1:0-11288 GCF_041028275.1 Streptomyces sp. PU-14G | reverse complement strand
TCGCACGTCACCACGGCACCCGCCGCCACCATCGCCCACCGGCCGATCCCCCCCCCCCCCCCCCCCCCCCCCCCCCCCCCCCCCCCCCCCCCCCCCCCGGGCGGGGGAGCGGCTGCGTGCCGTGCCGGGCCGCCCCGGCGTGTGGGAGTGCCCGACGACGGGTGAACGGTACGAGGAGTGCGCGGAGGGCGCGGCGGACAGCGCGGAGGGTGCGGCCGTGACGCTTCGTGAGTCCGGCTCCGCAGGGTGAGCGGCGGGCCCGCGCACGGGGTCCGTGATTAGGCGGTCCGGGTGATTTGTAGGCCTATAGTGCAAGAGCGCGGTCGGATGTGGGTCCACATAGGGCGAATCTGCCGGGGAACCGGAGGGGCACATCCGCCATGCAAGGGCTGCGAAAAGACATGAATCCGGCTGCCGGGCCCACATCGGCGCCCACGACAGCGCCGACGACCGCGCCGGCGTCGGCGCCCACGACCGCCTCGGCGTCGATGTCGGCGCCCACGACAGCACCGACGACAGCACCGACGACAGCGCCCACGACAGCGGCGGCGGTGTCGGCGTCGGCGCACACGAGGGCCGCCGGGGACCCCGGCGCGTCCACCGACACCCGGCCGATGCCCACCACCCACGAGGCGGCCCTCGCCCACGGTGGGCCCACCGCCCGCGAGGCGCCCGCCCGCGAGGCGCCCACCCGCGAGGCGCAGCTCGCTCGGGAGGCGCTCGCCGCCGAGCCCGCGGCGGCCGGCCCCGCGGAGCCGGCCACGCACGTCGCCGACTCCGAGAACCCCGGTGCGCCCACCGGCGCTCCCGGCGGGGTGCCGGCGCCGCCGACCGCTTCCGTGGGGCCCGTCGCGGCCACCTCCACGATCCCGGCGGCCAAGCCGGTGATCGGGGACGACGAGGTGGCCGCCGCCGTGCGGGTGCTGCGGGACGGCCGGGTGGTGCAGGGACCGGAGGTCGCCGCGTTCGAGCAGGAGTTCGCGGCGCTGGTCGAGGGCCGTCCGTGCATCGCCGTGAACTCGGGCACCTCCGCGCTGCATCTGGCGCTGCTGGCGCTGGGGATCGGGCCGGGCGACGAGGTGGTCGTGCCCTCGTTCTCGTTCGCGGCGTCCGCCAACGCGGTGCGGATGGCCGGTGCGGAGCCCGTCTTCGCGGAGATCGATCCCGACACCTTCTGCCTGGATCCGGACGCCGCCGCCGAGGCGGTGGGCCCGCGCACGGCGGCGCTGATGCCCGTACACCTGTACGGGCATCCGGCGCCGATGGGGAGGCTGACCCAGCTGGCGCAGCGGCACGGGCTCGCTCTGGTCGAGGACGCCTGCCAGGCGCACGCCGCGCAGCTGCACGGCCGCCCCGTGGGGACGTTCGGGGACGCGGCGTGCTTCAGCTTCTACCCGACGAAGAACATGCACACCCTGGAGGGCGGTCTCGTCGTCGTCCCCGACGAGGAACGCGCCCGTACGCTGCGGCTGCTGCGGAACCAGGGCATGGAGCAGCGGTACGAGAACGAGATCGTCGGCGCCAACATGCGGATGACCGACGTGGCCGCCGCCATCGGCCGCGTCCAGCTCGAACGCCTGGCGGAGTGGACCGAGCAGCGGCGTCGCAACGCCCGGACGCTGGACGCGGGGCTGGACGGCGCACTGGCCGCCCCGCGGATCGCGGACGGCGCCCGGCACGTCTACCACCAGTACACGGTGCGGGTCCGAGGCGGTGCGGCCGTGCGGGACGCGGTGCAGGCCCGGCTGCGGGCGGAGGGCATCGGGTGTGCCGTCTACTATCCGACGCCCATCCACCGGCTGAAGCCGTACGCGCACCTGGGCGCCGAACTGCCGGTCACCGACCGGGCGGCGGCCGAGGTGCTGTCCCTGCCCGTGCACCCCTCGCTCACCCCGGGCGACCTGGACCAGATCGTGGGGGCCGCCAACCGCGCGGTCGCCGAGGCGGGAGGGATCCGATGACGGGAACGAGAGCGAAGCCGGCGCCCACGGCGCCGAGCGCGAACGCCCCGAAGACGGCCGACGCGCCCAGGGCGGCCGAGTCCGCGGGCCCGGCGGTGGAGGCGCCCGCGGCGGCGGGCGCTCCGGCGGCGGAGCGGGCCGACGGGCGCCGCCGCCCCGGCTCGCTGCGTGCCGGGCTCATCGGTCTGGGCGCGATGGGCCGCAACCACGCGCGGGTCCTCTCGTCCCTGGAGGGCGTCGAGTTCGTGGGTGCCGTCGATCCGGCAGGCGATCCGCACGGCAGCCTGCACGGGCTGCTCGGCACGCACGGGGTGCCGGTGCTGCCCGAGGTGGCCGACCTGCTGGCGCTGGGTGTCGACTACGCGGTGGTCGCCTGCCCGACCGGCCTGCACGAGGAGGTCGGCCTCCAGCTGGCGGCGCACGGGGTGTGTGCGCTCATCGAGAAGCCGCTGGCCCACACGGCGCAGGCGGCCCACCGGCTCGCGCAGGCGTTCGAGGAGCGGGGGCTGGTCGCCGGTGTCGGCCACGTCGAGCGGTTCAACCCGGCGCTCCAGCAGTTGCGCTCCCGCCTGGAGGCGGGCGAGCTGGGGGAGGTTTTCCAGGTCGTCACCCGGCGCCAGGGTCCCTTCCCGCACCGCATCGCGGACGTCGGGGTGGTCAAGGACCTGGCCACCCACGACATCGACCTCACGAGCTGGATCACGGGAGCGGCGTACGCGTCGCTGTCGGCCCGCACGGTCTCCAAGAGCGGGCGGGAACACGAGGACATGGTCGCGGTCGTCGGCTCCCTGGTGGACGGCACGATGGTCTCCCACCTGGTGAACTGGCTCAGCCCGCTCAAGGAGCGCTTCACGGCCGTCACCGGGGAGCGGGGGTGTTTCGTCGCGGACACCCTGACCGCCGACCTGACGTTCCACGCCAACGGCGCCGTCGCCACCGAGTGGGAGGCGCTGCGCGCCTTCCGCGGTGTGGCGGAGGGCGACACCGTGCGCTTCGCGTTCCCCAAGCGGGAGCCGCTGGCCGTCGAGCACGAGCGGTTCCGCGACGCGGTACGGGCAGGGCAGGCCGCGGAGGGCTGCGGCATCGTCACCATACGGGAGGGCCTGCGGACGGTGGAGGTGTCGGCGGCGGTGCTGGAGTCGGCGCGCGGGATGAGCGACCTGGCCGGCCCGAACGACGCGGCGGGGCTGAGCGACGCGACACGTCTGAGCGACGCGACACGTCTGAGCGTCGCGGGTGGCACGGGTGGCGCGGGCCAGGAGGCGGCGGCCTCGGGCGGAGTGGCCTCGGGCGGGGCGGTCTCGGGCGGGGCGGCCTCGGCGCTCCTGGCGTCGGGCGCGGCTCCGGCCCCCGGCGAGCGCGGCGCGTCCGCCCGCCGGACGGCGAACGTCGCGGAGCACACGGCATGAGGCGGCCACGCGCGATGATCCGGCGCCGTACGACGCACACCGGCACCACCCCCGAGGCGCCCGGCGCGGCCGAGGCGCGGCTCGGCGAGGAGGCGCCGGGACCCGGCGCGGGGCAGGGCGCGGGTCCGGGCCGGGCACCGGCCGGCGCGGGCCCCGGGGACCCGGCCGCCGCCGGCCCGGCGACGGCCGGAGGACGTACCGGGCGTGGCGGCCCCCGGGGCAGGCCGCGGCTCGCCGTCATCGTCGGCAACTCCATCGCCGGGGACTCGCGGGTGCAGAAGACCGCGATCGCCGCGGCGCGCGCGGGCTGGGACGTGACGCTGGTGGGCCGCAGTCCCTCCAAGCGGCGCGAGGAGTCGGTGCTCGGCCCTGTCAGGGTCGTCAAGGTGCCGGTGTCCGCGCACATGCGGGCCGTGGTGAACGCCGAGCGGCGCCGCCCCCACCTGCGCGCCCACGTCACGCAGCTCGGGCTGCCGGACGACGGCGCCTGGGTGCGGGCCCGCTCCGCGCACGCGGCGTGGGTGCGCGAGCAGACGGCCCGCGTCGGCTGGCTGGTCGGCCCCGCCGCGAGGCCCGCGTCGAGACCGGGGGCCGCGGTGGCCAGGGAGGCGCTCAAGGGCTGGGTGCGGCTGCGCCGGTACGCGCACAAGGGGCGCGGTCGCGTCTACCGGTGGGAGCGCAGGATGGCCGCGGGCCCGCCGCGGCCGACCGGCGACTGGCGCCGGGACTGGCCCGAACTCCTCGACCTCGACCTGGCGTTCGGCCCGGTCATCGAGGAGCTCGCGCCCGACGTCGTGCACGCCAACGACATCACCATGATCGCCGTGGGGGCCCGCAGCGCCGCCCGGCTCCGCGCCCGCGGACACCGCACCGCCTGGCTCTACGACGCCCACGAGTACGTGCGCGGCGTCGAGTGGCCCGACGCGGTGCGCGCCGCCGCGTTCCCCGGCGTGGAGAAGGAGTTCATCCACCGAGCCGACGCGGTGGTCACCGTCTCGGGGGAGCTTGCCGGCATCCTGCGCGAGGCGTACGGGCTGCCTCGGACACCGCACGTCGTCGCCAACGCGCCGGTGCGCGAGGCCGTCAGCGCCCACACCGACGAGTGCGTCTCCGTCCGGGACGCCTGCGGGCTCGGGCCCGACGTGCCGCTGCTCGTCTACGCCGGGTGGATCGGGCCCGAGCGCGGCCTGGACACCGCCGTCGAGGGCCTGCCCGCGCTGCCGCACGCCCACCTCGCGCTCGTCGTGGGGCCCAAGCCGAACGCGACCCTCCAGGCGCTGCTGTCCCGCTCGGAGGAGCTGGGCGTGCGCGAGCGGGTGCACGTGGTGCCCTACGTGCCGCAGGAACAGGTGCCCGACTACCTCTCCTCCGCCGACCTCGGCCTGATCTGCTTCCGGCACGTGCCCAACTGCGAGATCTCCCTGCCCACCAAGGCCGCCGAGTACCTGCACGCCGGGCTGCCGCTGATCACCAGCGGGGTGCGCACGCTGCGCAACTTCGTGGAGCGCACCGGCGTCGGCGAGGTGTTCGTCACCGAGGACGTCCCCTCCTTCACCGCCGCCGTCCAACGCGGACTGTCCAGGCGCGGCACGCTGGTCGCCAAGATCACCGAATCGCTGCTGCGCGAGCTGTCCTGGGAGCAGCAGTCGGCCGGGCTGCTCGACCTCTACGAGCGGCTGGCGGGGACCGAGGCGGCTGCCCGGCTCGCCCCCCGCACCCTGTCCTGGTCGGTCTCCGAACAGCCGGGCCTCGGCGCCCCCGGGAAGCCGCGCCCGCTGGAGACCACCCCGCCCGACGGGGCACCGCCCGGCTGGCGGGCGCTGGGCACCACGCCCGTACGGCTCGGCCTGGGCTGCGCCAACTCCGCGGGGCAGCTCGCCGGGTTCGCCCGCGCCCTGTGCGAGCGGCGCCAGGACCTGTCGGCCGAGGTCGTGATGCACACCCACGACCAGAGCGTCATCTACCCGGCCGACATCTACGCGCTCGGCGAGCGCACCGGTGACCTGGGCTTCCAACTCGACCGGGCCCGCCGCGTCCTCGGCTCCTACACCCACTACCTCGCCGACTCCTTCACCCCTGCCCTGGGCAGGCTCAACGGCGGCCACATCTGCGACGACCTGCCGTCGCTGTCCGCCGCCGGGATCAAGGTGGCGCTGCTGGCGCACGGCAGCGACGTCCGCGACCCCGAACGGCACATGAGCCGCTACGAGCACTCCCTCTTCCACGCCGCCGACGAGGCGATCCTGGCGGCCCTGGTGAAGAAGAGCGCCCGCAACCGGCGGCTGGCGGCGCGCAGCGGGCTGCCGCAGTTCGTGACCACCCCCGACCTGCTGGACGAGCTGCCGGGGTCCCGCTGGGCGCCCCTGGTGGTGGACGTGGACGGCTGGGCGAGCGAGCGGCCCGCCATGGAGCGCGCCCGGCCTGTCGTGGTGCACGCGCCCTCCAAGCGCTGGACCAAGGGCACCGAGCAGGTGGTCCCGGTCCTGGAGGAGCTGGACCGGCGCGGGTTGATCGAGTTCCGCATGGCCACGGGGGTGCCGTGGCTCGAGGTGCAGGAGCTGGTCAAGGAGGCGGACATCGTCGTGGACCAGTTCGCGGTCGGCACCTACGGCACCTTCGCCTGCGAGGGCATGGCGGCGGGCCGGCCCGTGATCGCGTTCCTGGACGAGCGGCTGCACCGTTCCGTCGGCATCCGCCCGCCCATCGTCAACGCCACCCCCGCCACGCTCCGCACCGCGGTCGAGTCCCTGGTCGAGGACCGCGACTCCGCCCGCCGTACGGCTCAGGAGTCGGTGGAGTACGTGCGCACCTATCACGACGGCGGCTACACCGCCGACGTGCTGGACGGCTTCCTGCGCTGAGCCGCCGGGCTGCTGAGCCGCCGGGCCGCTGGGCCGCTGAGCAGGTGGGCCGCTGAGCAGGTGGGCCGCCGGGCCGCTGGGCGGCCCGGCCGGTCCCGAACGACAACCGAAAGGCGAGCCCGTGGAGTTCGACAGCCGCACCCCGGCAGCGGGGCAGTCCACCGGACGGCGGCGCGGCCGTGTCGTGATGCTGGTGTGCAACGGGGTGAGGGGGGACTCGCGAGTGCAGAAGACGGCCCGCTCGGCCGCCGAGGCGGGCTGGGAGGTCACACTCCTGGGCCGCTCACCCGACGGGCGCCCCGCCTCCTGGCGCCTCGGTGAGGCCCGGGTGCGGCTGCTGTCCGTCCCCACCCCGCTGGCACACCCGCCGCGCGCGAGCCGCCGCCCGCTGCTGACCAGACCGCTGGCCTACCGGCCCGGGACGGCCGGCTACCGCCTCCAGCGCGCCAAGGCACGCCGCGACGAGCTGCGCACCCGCCGCGCCGCCCTGGCGCTCGGCCCTGCGGGCACCCTCGCCAGGGGCCGCCGCGCCGCGCGGCTCGCCCTCCCGCGCCTCGCGGCCCGGCTGGCCCAGCACTGGGCAGGACTCCGCAAGCGCCAGCTCGACCAGGGCCTGGCCAGGCGCGGCACGGGCACCCGCGCGGAACGGGCCGCCGTCGCACTGTGGCAGCGCACCATGAAGGAGCGGTGCTGGCGCAGGCTGTGGCCGAGCCTCTACGACTTCGAGCTGGCGTACGGCAGGGCCGTGGACGAGCTGCGGCCCGACCTCATCCACGCCCACGACTTCCGGATGCTCGGTGTCGGCGCCCGCGCCAAGATCCGCGCGGCGGCCCGGGGCGAGACGGTGAAACTGGTCTGGGACGCCCACGAGTTCCTGCCGGGTGTGCGGCCCTGGACCGACGACGTGCGCTGGCTGCCGGCCCACCTGGCACACGAGAGGGAGTACGTGCCGTACGCGGACGCCGCCGTCACCGTCTCCGCCACCCTCGCCGGGCTGCTGCGCCGCACCCACCACCTGGCCGAGGACCCGCATGTCGTCCTCAACGCGCCCGAGACGCCCGCCACCCGCCCCGTCAAGACCGGTGGAGTACCGGGGCTGCGCGCCCTGTGCGGCATCGGCCCCGGCACGCCGCTGGTCGTCTACAGCGGCGCCGCGGCCCCGCAGCGCGGCCTGGACACCATGGTCGACGCGTTGCCGGGGCTGCCCGGCGTGCACACCGCGCTGGTCGTGCCCAAGCCCGCCGCCGGATACCTGGGGACGCTGCGCGCACGGGCAGCCCGACTGGGGGTGGCCGAGCGGCTGCACGTGCTGCCGTACGTGGACTGCGACCAGGTCGTCCCCTTCCTCGCCGAGGCGGACGCCGGGGCGATCCCGCTGCACCACTGGCCGAACCACGAGATCGCGCTGATCACCAAGTTCTTCGAGTACGCGCACGCCAGGCTGCCGCTGGTGGTCAGCGACGTGGAGACGATGGCCGCCACCACCAGGGCGGCGGGGATCGGCGAGGTGTTCACCGCCGAGGACACCGACGGGTACACCCGCGCGGTGCGCGCCGTCCTCGCCGACCCGGAACGCTACCGCGCCCCCTACGGGCGCCCCGGGCTGCTGGACCGGTGGACCTGGGAGGCGCAGGCGCAGACCCTCGATCGGCTCTACACGGGCCTGCTGCGCCAGACCGCGCTGTCGCACGAGGGCGCGCGCACGGAGCCGGAGGCCCGGCGTGGACGCGCCCGGCGCGGGCGGGAGGGCCGACACGGCTCCGCGGCTGGGCACGCCTCCGCGCCCGGGCACGGCACCGCGGCCCGGCGCGGGTCCTCGGACACGGAGCGGGCACCAAGCCCGACACAACGCTGAAGGAGACGGGAATGCGGATCTGTGTGGTGGCACTCGGGAAGATCGGGCTGCCCCTGGCCGTGCAGTTCGCGGCGAAGGGCCACCGGGTGACCGGCGCGGACACCGACGCGCGCGTCGTGGCGAGCGTCAACGAGGGCCGGGAGCCGTTCCCCGGTGAGGAGGGTCTGGCCGAGCGGCTGGCCGAGGTGGTCGGCGCGGGCGCGCTCAGCGCCACCACGGACACCACGGAAGCCGTCGCCGAAGCGGAGGCCGTCGTCGTGGTCGTCCCCCTGTTCGTCGACGACCGGGGCACCCCCGACTTCCGTGCCATGGACGCCGCCACGCGTGCCATCGCCGCGGGGCTGCGCCCCGGCGCCCTCGTCAGCTACGAGACGACCCTCCCGGTCGGCACCACCCGCGACCGGTGGGCGCCGATGCTGCAGGAGGGTTCAGGCCTGCTGCCCGAGCGCGACTTCTCCCTCGTCTTCTCGCCCGAGCGGGTCTTCACCGGGCGGGTCTTCGCCGACCTGCGCCGGTACCCCAAACTGGTCGGCGGCATCGGGCCCGCCTCCGCCAAGGACGGTGTGCGCTTCTACGAGTCGGTGCTCGACTTCGACCCGCGCACCGATCTCGCCCGCCCCAACGGGGTGTGGGACCTGGGCGGTGCCGAGGCGGCCGAGCTGGCCAAGCTGGCCGAGACCACCTACAGGGACGTCAACATCGCGCTGGCCAACCAGTTCGCCAGGTTCGCCGACCGGGCGGGTGTCGACGCCGAAGCCGTCATCGACGCCTGCAACACCCAGCCCTACAGCCACATCCACCGCCCCGGCATCGCCGTCGGCGGCCACTGCATCCCCGTCTACCCGCGCATGTACCTGTGGAACGATCCGGGTGCCGACGTCGTCAGTGCCGCCCGCCGGACCAACGAGGCCATGCCGGCCCACGCCGTCGACCTCCTCGCCGACGCCTACGGCGACCTGTCAGGGGCCGAGGTCGTGGTCCTCGGCGCCGCCTACCGCGGCGGCGTGAAGGAGACCGCGTTCTCCGGCGTCTTCCCCACCGTCGCCGCGCTGCGCGAACGCGGGGCACGCGCCTACGTCTCCGACCCGATGTTCGCGCCGCACGAACTGGCCGACATGGGGCTGCGCCCGCACACCGGGCAGCCCGTCACCGCCGCCGTCGTCCAGGCCGACCACCCCGCCTACCGCACGCTGTCCGCCGACCACCTGCCGTCGGTCCGCGTCCTGGTGGACGGGCGGCGCGTGACCGACCCCGCGCTGTGGGCCGGGGTGCGGCGCGTGGTGATCGGCGACGGTGCCGGACGCGCGGCCAGACGCCCCGCGGGACGCCCGGCGGTGCGGGCGTGAGCACCGGGCCTGGCGCGGCCGGCGCGGGCCTGAGCACCGGGCCTGGCGCGGCCGGCCCGGCGGACGCGGCCGGACAACCCGACGTCAGCGTCGTCGTCACCGTCTACAACACGATGCCCTACCTCACCCGCTGCCTCGACTCGCTCGTCGGGCAGTCGATCGGGCAGCGGCGGATGGAAGTCCTCGTCGTCGACGACGGCTCCACCGACGGCAGCGCCGAGGAGATCCAGCGCTACGCCGCCCTCCACCCGCGGCTGTTCACCACCGTGCGGCAGCCCAACTCCGGCGGCCCCGCCGCGCCCAGCAACCGCGGCCTGGAGCTGGCCGGCGGACGCTACGTCTTCTTCCTCGGAGGGGACGATCACCTGTCGCCCGAGGCACTGGAGCGCATGGTGAACATGGCCGACAACTGCCGCTCCGACGTGCTGCTGTGCAAGATGGTGCCCATCGGCGCACGCACGGTCCCCAGCGGCGTGTTCGCCCGGACGGCCCCCGTCATCCGGCTCGTCGGCGACGGGCTGCCCTGGGCGCTGTCCAACACCAAACTCTTCCGGCGCGCCCTCATCGAGGAGCACCGCATCCGCTACGACGAGACGATGCCCGCCTTCAGCGACCAGCCGTTCGTGCTGGAGGCGTGCGTACGCGCCGCGCGGATCTCCGTACTGGCCGACCAGCCGCACTACTTCGCCGTCCGCCGCGCCGACTCCAGCAACATCACCTTCCGGGCCGACCCCGCCACCCGGCTGCGCTGCGCGGAGCGGCTCTTCGAGGCCACCTGCCGGTTCCTGACCCCCGGGCCGCTGCGCGACGCCTTCCACAAGCGCCACTTCCACGTCGAGGTCTGCCAGCTGTTCGGTCCCGACTTCCCCCTACTGCCGCCCGCCGTACGGGAAGCGGTGTGCACCGGCGCCGCCAGGCTCATCGGCACCTACGGCGACGGCGTCGTGGAGCGGCTCGACGCCCGGCGCCGCCGCGTCTTGGAGCTGGCGTGGCGCGGCGACACCGACGCGGTCTGCGCCCACCTCGCACCCCAGGACCCCGCTCCCACCTCTGCGGTGCGCCTCTCCCCCCTGTGCCGCACGCCACTGGGCCGGTGGCTGAGAGCCCCGAGCACGGAACCCCCTGTGACCCGCCACTGAGCAACCGGAAGCGCCCGGGCCGGGACCTAGGTGAGATCCAGGGTGACGCGCAGGGCGGCCGAGATCCGGTCCATGGTCGCGGTGTCGACGCTGCCGAGGAACTCGCCCTTGGCCAAGCGCTCGTCGGTGAGGGCGGTGAGGTCGACGGCGACGGCGGCGCCGCGCACCGGCCGGGTCATGGGAATGGTGACGACCGTGTCGGGGGCGCCCGCGGTCTCGTCGATCATCATGCACACGGCTGTGCCCGGCAGAGCCTCGAGTGCGGCGTCGGACTGGATGATGACCATCGCCCGGGTCCTGGTGGCCAACTGGATCCGCCAGACCTGGCCGCGGGCGAGGGGTGTCACGCGACGTCCTCGCCGAAGAGGTCGGTGAGCTCCTCGGTGTCGCTGCGGGCCTGCTCGCGCCAGGCCCGCACGGCGGGGCCCGCGTCGCATAGCTGCTGGGCCCTGAGTGCGCGCTCGACATAGGCGGACAGATTGCCGCCGGAGGCGGCGCGGGCGTGATCGACCAGGTCGGCCGGCAGGCTGACCGTGGTCCGCATACGCGTGCTCATACACCTGAGCATACCCATGTATGCGCCCGGGCGAGGTGCGGTCGGCCGGACCCGGCCGGCGGGGCGGTGGCCCCGAGTCGCCCCGTCGGCGTCCGGGCCTCCCGGGCGGTTCAGGGAGCCGGGGTCGGGGGCTGGTCGAGGTCGTCGGAGGCGGGCCAGGG
>NZ_JASKYT010000260.1:0-10937 GCF_041028275.1 Streptomyces sp. PU-14G | reverse complement strand
ACTCTATGCCGCCGCCGCTGCCATGCGGATTGCGCATGAGTTCGCGCGATCGCGTCTTGGACGGCATGGCCGGTGTCGGGTGAGGCTGTGCGGGCCCGTCACTCACGGACCTTCCGGAGGCATCGACACCCATGCGAACGACCACAGCCCGACGCACCTCCTTCGCGGCGCTCGGCGCGCTGGCGCTCGTCCTGCCGCTCACCGCGTGCGGCGAGAGCGCCGCGACCGCCTCCGCCGCGACCTCCGCCACCGCCCCGTCCTCCTCGCCCTCCCCCGTTTCCGCGGACGGGAAGTCCGCAGACGCGAAGTCCGCAGGCGTCAGGGACGGTGCGGCTGCCGCGGCGTTCAAGAAGCTGGAACAGAAGTACGGGGCGCGGCTCGGCGTACACGCCGTCGACACCGGCTCCGGACGCGCGGTCTCCTACCACGCGGACGAGCGGTTCGCGTACGCGTCCACCCACAAGGCGTTCACGGCCGCCGCCATCCTGGACAAGTACTCGCTGGAGGGGCTCGGTGACAAGTCGATCACCGTCGGCAAGGACGTGCCCGTCGGTCACTCCCCCGTCACCAGCGCGCACGTCGGTCAGAAGCTGACCCTGCGCCAGTTGTGCGAGGCAGCCGTGCGCCAGAGCGACAACGGCGCGGACAACCTGCTGGTCCGCGACCTGGGCGGCCCGAAGAAGCTCGACGCCTACCTCGAAGGCCTCGGCGACGACGTCACGCAGATGAACCGCTACGAGACCGCGCTCACCGAGGCCACACCCGGCGACAAGCGGGACACCACGACCCCGCGCGCCTTCGCCAAGGACCTGCGCGCCGTCACCCTGGGCGCCGCCCTGCCCGAGCCGGAACGCGCCCAGTTGGACGACTGGCTGGACGAGAGCCCGACCGGCACCGAGCTCATCAGGGCCGGGGTCCCGAAGGAGTGGAGCGTCGGCGACAAGAGCGGCGCCGCCAGGTACGGCACCCGCAACGACATCGCCGTCGTCCGCCCGCCGGGGAAGGCGCCCCTGGTCGTGACGGTCATGTCGAAGCGGAAGAAGGAGGACGCCGACTACGACGACAAGCTGGTCGCCGAGGCCGCCTCCGTCGTGGCCGACAAGCTCTCCTGACCCACCCCGGCCCCCGGACGGCGGGAACGGGGCTCGTGCCCCGGACGGCGCACGAGCCCCGTTCCCGTACTCCGGTCAGAGGAGGCCGAGGAAGCCCAGGCCCAGGAGACCGTCCCGGTTGCCGAGCTTGAGAAGTCTGTTGCCGGTGGTGGAGCGGCCGTCCTGCTCGCCGCCGGAGGGCGCGGGAGCCGAGGCGGCGGTGGCCGCGGGGGTGTGGGCCGGAGCGGCCTGCGCGACGCCGCACAGGGGCACGAGGGCGGTCACCGTCAGGGCGGCGATGCTGGTCGCGATACGGGAGGAGCGGGGAAGGCGACGCATGGGGGACTCCTTGTCGTCTTGTCGTCTTGGCGTCGCTCCGACCTGCCGAGCCGCTGTGCCGTTGTGCACGTGCCGGCGGCTTCCACCGGCTGTCGACGGGTCGGTGACGCTGCTTCCACGCTGCACCGGGTGACGGGCCGATGCGCGCGGTAGTGGGCCGGACAGGTCACCGAAGCCCCCGCCCCGGCCCGGCTACCGCCCAGGCCCGTCACACCACCGGACGCTGCCCGGTGGGACGGCGCCTGTGGGGCAGCGCCCCTGCGGCGGCGCCCGTGATGGGCCGGCGCGCACGCCCGGTTGAGCAGGTGCCGGTCGGGGGTCACGCGCCGCCGTCGCCACGCCCCGTGGCCCGGTCGAGAGTGTCGATGTCTTCCATGAAGCCCAGCATCCGGGCGTTGAGCAGGCCGGGATGGTCGAGCGCGGGGCCGTGACCGGTGTCGGCGATGATCTCGGCGCGGGCACCGGGGACCAGGCGCGGCACGCGCTCCAGTTGCCGCTCGGGGTGTACGAGCAGGCTGCGTCTGCCGAGGGCGAGGTAGAGCGGGGTCCCGAGGGTGCGCAGCTCGTCCTCGGTCAGTGGCTGCGGTGCCAGGCGGCTTATCCGGAAGGCGCGGACGGCCGCCCTGATCCACGCGCGCAGTTCGGGGACGGCGACGACCGGCTGCTCCAGCCAGGAGGCGAGACGCGGGCGCAGCGCCTTGGGAGCGCAGGTCGCGAAGAGGCCGACGAAGAGCCAGGCGAAGAAGCGCGGGCCCACCTTCTCCAGGCCGCCGGGGTCGAGCAGCGTGACGGAGGCGAGTCTGCCGGGCCTGCGGTGTGCCCCGTTGAGCACCAGCCAGCCGCCGTAAGAGGAGCCGACGAGGTGCGCCCTGTCGAGGCCGAGCGCGCCGAGCGCCTCGTCGAGCCACTGGGCGGCGCGCTCGGGCTGCCACATCGGCTCGCGCTGAACGCTGCGGCCGGGATCGCCCGGGGTGTCCAGCGCGTACACGGGGCGTTCGGCACTGAGCCCCGGGGTGTTGGGGTACCACTGGGCGGAGCAGCCCCCGGCCCCGTGGATCAGGACGATCGGCGTTCGGGACTCGTCAGCGGGGTTCGCGGGCCCGTACCGGTAGACGTGCGTGGTGCCGAAGCTCGTCTCCACGTCGGTCTCGGAGCGGGCGGGTGCTCCCTTGGCGTAGAGGACGTCGCAGGTGGCGAAGTACCGGTCGCGCAAGGTGTCGTTCACGTAGTGACCGATGTCGCGGCGTGTGCGGGGTCGGGTCGTGTGCACGGACACGGGGCGCCTCCGGGAGGTCGGCTCTTGGTGATACGCATGTATCAAGATTGATGATACGGCAGTACCATGAAGCGAGCACCGAAGCTCTAATCCCGGTCGCCGGACGGCACGGGCCCACGCGGTCGGCATGCTGTGGCCGCCGAGCCCGGAGTGCCGCGGCGGCTCGCCCCGCCGCTCGCCTGAGCTCGGCCGCACCCCGCCGCGCCCAGCGCGGCGTTCCGGGCGCGCCGCACCGACCGCCGCGCCCGGTCATCGCCCGCCGCACCCGGTCCTCGCTCACTCGGCGGGCCCCGACGGGAACCGGGGCACCTCCTGGGGCGGGAACTCCGGGCGCAGTCGGCGGGCTTGGACGGGGTGGCGCCAGCGCCCCTCGTCGAAAGCCACGTCCGCCTCGAACTCGACCACGTGCTCGGGAACGACACAGCGGTGCGCGAGGAGATCGCGGCTGCCCCAGCCGGAGCGGAACCGGGCGTCGGTCCAGGGGTGCTCGGGCCCGGCGGGGGTCAGCAGCGGGCCGAGTCCGCGGCGCAGGGCGGTGGTGACCGGGGCGCTCTGCGCCACCATGCGCAGTGCACCGCCCTCGTCGTAACGCCCCAGCACCAGCACCTCGGGCGAGGCGAGAGGACCGGTGACGGCGCCGACGACGGCCTCCGCCGTGGCGCGGGCGCGCAGCTTGCGCCAGCCCCGCTCGCCGGGCCTGTAGGGCTGGCCGAGGCCTTTGACGACCATGCCCTCGATGCCGACACGGCCCCACGCGGCATCGAGCCACTCGTCCGCCAGGGCCGGGTCGGTCGTCATGGGACACAGGGCCCAGGGCGGCTGGAGGTCGCGGCGGGTGAAGACCTCCTCCAGCAGGGCGCGGCGCTCCCGGTAGGGGCGGTGCATGGTGGTCTCGTCGCCGAGTTGCAGCAGGTCGAAGGCGATGAAGTGGGCCGGGTGCGCCGCCGCGGCGGCCTCGGCGCGGGGCCCGGTGCGCTGGGCCCGCGACTGGAGCCGGGCGAAGCTGACCGCTCCGTCCTCGATCACGACCAGTTCCCCGTCGAAGACGGCCTCCTCGCCCAGCGAGGCGGCGGCTCGCAGGAGGTCGGGGAAGCCGGGGCCGAGGTCGGTGCCGCGGCGCGACTGGAGGCGTGGCGCGTCGGGGCGCGCGTACACCAGCGCCCGGTAGCCGTCCCACTTGGCCTCGTACGCCAGCCCGTCCGCGCGGGGCGTCGTGTCGACCGTCCGTGCGGTCATCGGGGAGATGGGCGGGACGAGCCGTTTATCGCCCATATGCCACATATAGCGCGGAACGCGCGGGTGCGCGACCGCGCACTCCCGCCCCGGGCCGCCTCCCGCGTGCCCGGCGGGGTGGCGGGTGTGAAGGGAAGCTGCGGGTGCGGTTAAGAAAGTCTCGATGGACCCCGCGACCGCCGTGCGGCAGATTCGTCCCGGCGGCGCGCCCCTCGCCGCCACCCATCCCCTCCCCGCAGGGCCCTGGGCCCGGGACCGCCGTCCCGCGGCCCTGCCGTGCCCTGCCGTGGCGCGCGAGACGACAGGAGCCGTGACGTGAAGGCGCTGGTCAAGCAGAAGGCCGAACCCGGACTGTGGCTGACCGATGTCCCCGAGCCGCAGACCGGCCCAGCGGAGGTGCTGATCAAGGTCGAGCGGACCGGCATCTGCGGCACCGACCTGCACATCCGCGCCTGGGACGGCTGGGCGCAGCAGGCGGTGGCAGCTCCCCTGGTGGTGGGGCACGAGTTCACCGGCGAGGTCGTGGAGACCGGCCGGGACGTGGCCGACGTCAAGCCCGGCGACCGGGTCAGCGGCGAGGGCCACCTGGTGTGCGGCAAGTGCCGCAACTGCCTGGCGGGGCGCCGGCACCTGTGCCGCGCCACGGTGGGGCTCGGTGTGGGCCGCGACGGCGCCTTCGCCGAGTACGTGGCGCTGCCGGCGCAGAACGTGTGGGTGCACCGCACCCCGGTCGACCCGGACATCGCGGCGATCTTCGACCCGTTCGGCAACGCCGTGCACACCGCGCTGTCCTTCCCGCTGGTCGGCGAGGACGTGCTGATCACGGGCGCGGGCCCGATCGGTCTGATGGCGGTGGCGGTGGCCCGGCACGCGGGCGCCCGCAACGTGGTCGTCACCGATGTGAGCGAGGAGCGGCTTGAGCTGGCCCGCAAGGTCGGCGCCTCGCTCGCGCTGGACGTCTCGGGCGCGGACATCGCCGAGGGGCAGCGGGCGCTGGGGCTGCGCGAGGGCTTCGACGTCGGTCTGGAGATGTCCGGCAACCCGGCGGCGCTGCGGGACATGCTCGCGAACATGACCCACGGCGGGAAGATCGCGATGCTCGGGCTGCCCGCCGAGGACTTCGCCGTGGACTGGGCCCGGATCGTCACCTCGATGATCACCATCAAGGGCATCTACGGGCGGGAGATGTTCGAGACCTGGTACGCGATGTCGGTGCTGCTGGAAGGCGGCCTGGACCTCGGCCCGGTGATCACCGGCAGGTACGGCTACCGCGACTTCGACGCCGCGTTCGACGACGCGGCCGGTGGCCACGGCGGCAAGGTCGTCCTGGACTGGTCGCGCTGAGCCGCCGCGGCGGCCGGGCGGGGTTCGCCCGCGCGGGCAGCCCGGCCGCCGTCCTCGCCCCCCGTTTCCCCTCCTACCTCCTGGAGAGCTGAAAGCATGTTCGACTCCGTACGCGACGAGCTGCGCGCCACTCTGGATGAGATCAGCGCCGCCGGGCTGCACAAGCCGGAGCGGGTCATCGGCACCCCGCAGTCCGCGACCGTCGAGGTGACCGGCGGCGGGCGCCCCGGCGAGGTCATCAACTTCTGCGCCAACAACTACCTGGGCCTGGCCGACCACCCCGAGGTGATCGCGGCGGCCCACCAGGCGCTGGACCGCTGGGGCTACGGCATGGCCTCCGTCCGCTTCATCTGCGGCACGCAGGAGGTCCACAAGGAGCTGGAGGCACGGCTCTCGGCCTTCCTCGGCCAGGAGGACACCGTCTTGTACTCCTCCTGCTTCGACGCGAACGGCGGCGTGTTCGAGACGCTGCTGGGCGAGCAGGACGCCGTGCTCTCCGACGCCCTCAACCACGCCTCGATCATCGACGGCATCCGGCTGTCGAAGGCCCGCCGCTTCCGCTACGCCAACCGCGACATGGCCGATCTGGAGCAGCAGCTGGAGAAGGCGCGGGACGCGCGGCGGCGGCTCATCGTCACCGACGGCGTCTTCTCCATGGACGGCTATCTGGCGCCGCTGCCCGAGATCTGCGACCTGGCGGAGCGGTACGACGCGATGGTGATGGTCGACGACTCGCACGCGGTCGGCTTCGTGGGCGAGGGCGGGCGCGGCACCCCCGAGCTGCACGGCGTCATGGACCGGGTGGACGTCGTCACCGGCACCCTCGGCAAGGCGCTGGGCGGCGCCTCGGGCGGTTACGTGGCGGCCCGCGCCGAGATCGCCGCGCTGCTGCGGCAGCGCTCGCGCCCCTACCTGTTCTCCAACAGCCTGGCGCCGGTCATCGCGGCGGCCTCGCTGAAGGTGCTCGACCTGCTGGAGTCGGCCGGTGACCTGCGCCGGAAGCTGGCGGCCAACACCGAGCTGTTCCGCCGCCGGATGGCCGAGGAGGGCTTCACCCTGCTGCCGGGCGAGCACGCCATCGCGCCCGTCATGATCGGCGACGCCGCCGAGGCGGCCCGGATGGCGGAGCTGCTGCTGGAGCGCGGGGTGTACGTGATCGGCTTCTCCTACCCGGTGGTGCCGCAGGGGCAGGCCCGCATCCGGGTGCAGCTCTCGGCGGCGCACTCCACCGAGGACGTGATGCGGGCGGTCGACGCGTTCGTCGCATCCCGGGCGCAGCTCGCGAAGTGACTGGGGGAGAATCGATCGCGTGATCGAGGCGCGGCGGCTGCACATCCTCCGTGCGGTGGCGGACCACCGCACGGTGACGGCCGCTGCCGCCGCGCTCTACCTCACCCCCTCGGCCGTCTCCCAGCAGCTGACCGCGCTGGAACAGGAGACCGGGCACCGGCTGGTCGAGCGCGGCACCAAAGGCGTGCGGCTCACCCCGGCGGGGGAGATCCTGCTGACCCACACCAATCTCGTACTCGCCCAGCTGGAGCGCGCCGAGGCCGAGCTGGCCGCCTACGGCTCGGGCGCCGCGGGCCAGGTGGACCTGGCCTCGTTCGCCACCGGTATCGGCCTGGTGGTCGCCCCCGCGCTCTCCCGGCTGGGCCGCACGGCGCCCGGTATCCGGGTGCGGGTCAAGGACACCGAGGGCGACGCCAGCCTGCCCATGGTGCTGGACCGGGAGACCGACGTGGCGGTGGCCGTCGAGTACCGGGGGGCGCCAGGCGAGGACGATCCGCGGCTGACCCGCGTCCCGCTGTACGCGGAGCCGTTCGACGCCGTGCTGCCCGAGGGGCACCGGCTGGCCGGGGCCGAACGGGTGCCGCTGGCCGAATTGGCCAAGGACACCTGGATCGGCCCGTTCCCCGGCAACCCGTGCCACGACGTGGTCGTCCTGGCCTGCGAACACGCGGGCTTCGCGCCGCGGATGCAGCACTTCTCCGACGACTTCCGCGCCGTTGTCGCCCTCGCGTCCGCAGGAGCCGGTGTCGCCCTGGTGCCCCGCTCCGCGCTGCTGGGCACCGACGACGCCCACAGCGGCGGGGGCGTCGCGGTCCACCCGGTCGAGGACATCGCGCCCACCCGCCGCGTCTTCGCCGCCGTACGGCGGGGCGCGGAGGAACATCCGCTGATCAGCCCCGTGCTGGCGGCACTCACGGAAGCGGCCCGCCCGCCCACGGAAGCGACCGTGTGAGGCCGGGGGCCGCGGGCCCCAACGCCCCCCGACGCGGGTCAGGACGCCTGCCGGCCGCCCTTCGCCACCTCGTCGGTCAGGTCGGCCGTCTTACCGGACGGCGGCGCCTGCACGTCCACGTCGGTGCCGAAGTCGGACAGCTCGACGGTCGTGGCAATCTTCGTCTTCTTCGCGCTGCCGGACCCCGCGGAGTCCCGGGCGGTCAGTTCGATCTGCTGACGGCGCGTGAGCCCCTTGTCGTCGATCCACAGCTCCACCGGCACCCTGTCGCCCAGTTGCGCGCGGAGCTTCTTCTCCTGCTCCGGGTCGCCCTTGGCGAGCTTCGACAGGTCGAGGTCGACCCGGTAGTGCGTGGTCTCGGTGCCGTTCACGTCCTCGGTGCCGAGCTTCTTGACGTCCTTCTCGGAGAGGGACTTGGAGTAGGCGAGCGAGTCGGCGGGGTTGTTCATCCCGGCACCGGCCCCGCCTGCACCACTGCCCTGGAGCCGGCCCAGGTCGATCTTCATCCACGTCTTGCCGTCCGGAAGCCGGGAGGCGCTCTCCTTCGGCAGCTTCTGGTACAGGACCTGGTCGACGACGCGCTGTTCGATGCGCTGCCCGCCCTGGCTCAGCCGCAGTTCGCTGGTGCCGTCCTTCAGGTCGATGGTGCCGTCGCCGGAGACGCTCTTGCCCGCGGCCTGCTCGCCGGACCCCGAGACGGCCACCTTCAGCTTCATCCTGGCCGTCTCGGCCTCGGTGGTCTTCGCATTCGTCGCCTGCACCGCGTCGGCCGGTGACTGCGCGGAGGAGCCCTTCCCCTCGGCGCCGGAGGCGGACTTCCCCTCCGTGCCGCTCCCGCTGTCGTCCCCGCAGCCGGTGAGCAGGACGGCACCGGCCAGTAATCCGGCGGAGCCGAGTGCCGCGCCACGCCGAGCGCATATACGGCGTTTCACTCCATTCACCTCATTCTGTGGTGTGACGGCCTTTCGACTTCGTACGAATGCCCCGATCCCCACGTGGTATGCGGATCTCCGACTCCAGTCGGGAGGACGTTGCCTCCCCGGCCGGAGTACGCGACGATACGGGTCTATCTGTACGAATATGTACGAATCGGCAAGGTGACACATCGCATGGCTGAGACGGCATCGAACGCGCCGACCTCCTCCCCCACAGGCCCCCACGGCAAGGCGATCGGCATCTCGATCGCCGCGGCCGTCGGCGGGTTCCTCTTCGGCTTCGACTCCTCCGTCATCAACGGCGCGGTCGACGCACTGTCGGGCCACTTCCACATGGGCGCGTTCCTGTCGGGGTTCGTCGTCTCCATCGCGCTGCTGGGCTGCGCGGTCGGCGCCTGGTACGCGGGCCGTCTCGCCGACGGCTGGGGGCGCCGCAACGTCATGCTGCTGGGCTCCGCCATGTTCCTCATCAGCTCGGCGGGCTCCGCCTTCGCCTTCTCGGTGCCCGACCTGCTGCTGTGGCGCGTGATCGGCGGTCTGGGCATCGGCATCGCCTCGGTGATCGCCCCCGCCTACATCTCCGAGGTGGCCCCCGCCTCGGGCCGCGGGGCGCTCGGCTCCCTCCAGCAACTGGCCATCACCATCGGCCAGCTGGTCGTCCTCAGCTCCAACAAGGGGTTGGCGGGCGCGGCCGGCGGCGCCTCGCAGGACCTGTGGTTCGGCATGCAGGCCTGGCGCTGGATGTTCCTGGTCGGCGTCATCCCGGCCGCCGTCTACGGGGTGCTGGCGCTGCTGATCCCCGAATCGCCGCGCTATCTCGTCCTGAAGGGGAAGTACGACGAGGCGGCGGGCGTGCTGGGCCGGGTCAGCGGGGAGGCCGACCCGCAGGGCAAGGTCGCCAGGATCCGCGAGACGCTCCGCAAGGAGCACCGCAGCAGCTTCCGCGACATCCGCGGCCCGCGCTTCGGACTGCACCCGCTGGTGTGGGCGGGCATCATCATGGCCGCCTTCCAGCAGCTGGTCGGCATCAACGCGATCTTCTACTACTCGACGACGCTGTGGAAGTCGGTCGGCTTCAGCGAGTCCCAGTCCTTCACCACCTCCGTCATCACGGCGGGCATCAACGTGGTGATGACGGTCGTCTCCATGCTGTTCGTCGACCGCGTGGGCCGGCGCAGGCTGCTGTCCATCGGCTCGGTGGGCATGTTCTTGGCGCTGGCGCTGACCGCGGTGGCCTTCTCCCAGCAGCGGGGCAGCGGAACGGACGTGACGCTGCCCGACCCGTACGGGCCGATGGCGCTGGTGGGCGCCAACGCCTTCGTCATCTTCTTCGCCCTCTCCTGGGGCCCGATCATGTGGGTCATGCTGGCGGAGATGTTCCCCAACCGGATGCGTGCGATGGCGCTGGCCATCGGCACCGCCTCCAACTGGATCTTCAACTTCATCGTCACCTTCTCCTTCGAGCCGATGACCAGCAAGGTCGGACTGACCTGGCTCTACGGCGCCTTCGCCTGCTTCGCCCTGCTCTCCTTCTTCTTCGTGCGCGGCAAGCTCCCGGAGACCAAGCAGCGGGAGCTGGAGGAGATGACGGGCGAGACCTACCGCCGCCCCCAGCCCGCCGACCGGGACCGCCAGGGCCGCGACCGCTCCAGCTGACGCCCTGAGGGCGGTGGCCCGAGGGAGCGCGAAAGCGCTGCCTCGGTGACCGGGAGGCGGGACGGGGATGCGGGACCGGATTGCGAGACCGGGATGCGCTGCGGCGGGGCCGGGCGCAGGGTGGGGGTATGGCCGACGCACCGATCATCGTCTATCCGCCCGACGCGCACGGCGCGCGCCGGGTACGGGCCGACGGCACCATTCTCGGCCTTGCCACCAACGTCAACGACGTGCTGTCGCTGCTCGGCGACGCCGGTTTCGACCCGGACGAGATCGCCCTGGACGGGCCGCTCATCGAGTGGCGCGGCGGCGGCGCCTACGCCTGGGACCCCGGCGAGGGCGGCGAGGAGTGAGAAGCGCCCCGTGAGCAGCGCGCCGCACCGCGTCGCCCGCGGGCGCCGAGCGGGCGGCCGGGCAGCGCGGGCGGTTCAGGGCGGGCGGTTCAGTGCGTGGGGCGGACGGGAAGGCCCGCCTCGACGGCCGCGGCCCGCAGGACGTCGCGGAGCATGGCGGGGGTCAGTCGCCCGGTGAAGGTGTTGCGCTGGGTGACGTGGTAGCAGCCGTGCACGGCCAGCGGCGCCGCACCCCGCTCGGTGGACGGCAGTTCGAGACGGGCCCCGTGCCCGAAGGGGGGCCGGGGGCGCGGGAGGGACCAGCCGCCTTCGCCGAGCACCGGCAGTACGGCCTGCCAGCCGAAGGCGCCGAGGGCGACCACGGTGCGCAGGGTGGGCCGCAGCAGTTCGAGCTCGCGGACGAGCCAGGGGCGTCAGTCGCCCGGTGAAGGTGTTGCGCTGGGTGACGTGGTAGCAGCCGTGCACGGC
>NZ_JASKYT010000026.1:0-39094 GCF_041028275.1 Streptomyces sp. PU-14G | reverse complement strand
CTCCACATCGACGAGGACCATCCGGGCGCAGGCCGAGGTCCGCCGCCAGCTCGCCGCCTGCGCCCGGATGGTCCTCGTCGATGTGGAGGCGGCTCTGCGGCGGATGGAACAGGGGTGCTACGGCACCTGCCACCTGTGCCGGCGTGCCATCGCGCTGGAACGCCTGATGATTGTGCCGCAGGCCCGTTACTGCGCCCGCTGCCAGCAGGTGAGGAGGCAGGACCGGTGACCGCCTCCCACCGGGTGCCGCCCACCGGGCCCGGCACGGCCTGGCCCCTGTGCCTGCGGTGCTCGGGCGTCGCCCTCGATCTGGGCAGCGCCCGCACCCGCGCGCTGGTGGCGGGGCGCGGACGGGTTCTCGACGTGCCCACGGTGTCCTTCCCCGGTGCCTCGGCCGTCCGGCCCATCCAGCGGGGCACCATCGTGGACACCGCGGGGACGGCCCGCCTGCTCGACCGCTTGCTCAGCCGCCGGCTGCCCCGCTTCGGCCGGCCCCTGGTCGTGCTGACCGCTCCGGTGCTGGACGGAGTGGCCTACCGCACCGACGCGCGCACCGCCGTCGAGGTGCTGCGTCCGCGCACCGTGCTGACCATTCCCACCGCACGGGCCGTCGCTCTGGCCGCCGGAGCCGACCTGGCGCGCCCGCTGCTCGTCGTGGACCTCGGTGCCCATCTCACCGAGGCGGTACTGCTGGCCCAGGGGGCGGTGTTCGACGCCCGCCGCACCGCGCTGGGCACCGGTGACCTCGACGGGACGACCACCGCGACCCAGTTGATCGACGCGGTGGTCGCCATGGTGGGGGCGATGCGCGAGCAGGACAGCACCTCCCACACCTCGGACGCCCTCGACCGCGGTGTGCTCCTGGCCGGGGGCGGCGCGCTGTCCCCCGGCATCACCCCGCGCCTGGCCGACGGCCTGGGCGCCCGTGTCACGGCGGTCCCCGCGCCGCACACCGCGGCCGTCCGCGGCGCCGCCACCCTGCTGCGCTCCGCCCGCGACCACCCCTCCCTCAGGGGCACCGCACCGCCTGCCGCGCCGGCGGACTGACGTCGGGCCACCGGGTCGCCGGGCTACCGGATCGCTGGGCTACCGGATCGCCGGCCGGCCGGGCCGCCGGTGGCCACGGGGGCGCGGCACGGCGGCGCCCGCCCGGCTCACGGGAGCCGGGCGAGGAAGAAGGCACCGCTGACCAGGGCGACGCTCAGCAGCAGCACAAGCGTCGCCTGGGCCAGGACGCGGCGCCGGAGCTGTAGGTAGCGGGCGGTGTACTCCTCGCGCAGCTGGACGCAGCGCTCGGTGAGGCCGTGCAGCACGCGACGGGTGAGGGCCATGCGGTCCGCGGTGTAGAGGCGGACGACCTCGTCCCGTTGCCCCGTGGTGAGCCAGGGCATGCGGGCGGCGAAGGCCTCCGCCTGGGCTTCGGCCTCGCCGCGCTCGGCCTGGAGCAGCAGGTATCCCTCGATCCGGCTGATGTCCGCCGCGGTCTGCTCCGTGGCGGGGGCGGTGGCCCGCACCGGTCTCAGCCCCTGTCCTGGTCGCGGCCGAGCGGGGGTGCGACACCCGCGCCGGGCTCGACGGCGTCGCGGCGGCCGGCCCACTCGGCCTGGTCCAGTTGGGAGACCTCGGGGTGGTGGAAGTCGAAGGCGGGCGACTCGGAGCGCACGCGCGGCAGTGCCAGGAAGTTGTGGCGCGGGGGCGGGCAGGAGGTGGCCCATTCGAGGGAGCGGCCGTAGCCCCACGGGTCGTCCTGGGTCACGACGGAGGCGGTCCTGGCGGTCTTCCACACGTTGAACAGGAACGGCAGCGTCGAGGCGCCGAGCAGGAAGGCGCCGATGGTGGAGAGGGTGTTGAGCGCGGTGAACCCGTCGGCGTCAAGGTAGTCGGCGTACCGGCGCGGCATGCCTTCCGCGCCGAGCCAGTGCTGGACCAGGAAGGTCAGGTGGAAACCGACGAACAGCAGCCAGAAGTGGACCTTCCCCCAGTACTCGTCGAGCAACTTGCCCGTGAACTTCGGCCACCAGAAGTAGAAGCCGGCGAACATGGCGAAGACGACCGTGCCGAAGACGACGTAGTGGAAGTGCGCGACCACGAAGTACGAGTCGGAGACGTGGAAGTCCATCGGCGGGGAGGCCAGCAGGACGCCCGTCAGCCCGCCGAACAGGAAGGTCACCAGGAAGCCCGTGGTCCACAGCATGGGCGTCTCGAAGGACAGCGAGCCCTTCCACATGGTGCCGATCCAGTTGAAGAACTTCACACCGGTCGGCACCGCGATCAGGAACGAGAGGAAGGAGAAGAACGGGAGCAGCACGCCGCCGGTGACGAACATGTGGTGGGCCCACACCGTCACGGACAGCCCGGCGATGGCGATCGTGGCTCCGATCAGGCCGACGTAACCGAACATCGGCTTGCGGGCGAAGACGGGGATGATCTCGGAGACGATGCCGAAGAACGGCAGCGCGATGATGTACACCTCGGGGTGGCCGAAGAACCAGAAGAGGTGCTGCCACAGCAGCGGTCCGCCGTTCTCGGCGCTGTAGATGTTCGCGCCGAACTTGCGGTCGGCCTCCAACGCGAACAGCGCGGCGGCCAGCACCGGGAAGGCCATGAGCACCAGGACGCTGGTGAGCAGGACGTTCCAGGTGAAGATCGACATGCGGAACATGGTCAGTCCCGGAGCGCGCATGCAGATGATCGTCGTCGCGAAGTTGACGGCGCCCAGGATCGTTCCGAAGCCGGAGAGCGCCAGGCCCATCACCCACAGATCGGCGCCCATGCCGGGGGAGCGGATGGCGTCCGAGAGCGGGGTGTAGGCGAACCAGCCGAAGTCGGCGGCGCCCTGCGGGGTGAGGAAGCCCGCGATGGCGATGAGCCCGCCGAACAGGTACAGCCAGTAGGAGAGCATGTTCAGCCGGGGGAAGGCCACGTCGGGGGAGCCGATCTGCAACGGCATGATGGCGTTGGCGAATCCGGCGAACAGCGGTGTGGCGAAGAAGAGCATCATCACGGTGCCGTGCATCGTGAAGGCCTGGTTGTACTGCTCGTTGGAGAGCACCTGCGTGCCGGGGCGTGCCAGCTCGGCCCGCATGAACAGCGCCATCAGCCCGCCCAGCAGGAAGAAGACGAACGCGCTGATCATGTAGAGCGAGCCGATCTTCTTGTGGTCCGTCGTGGTGAGCCACGCGACCACGACGTTGCCGGGCTTTCGCCGCTCCCGAGGCTCCTGAGGCGTGTGTGCCTGAGTCGCCTCCGTGTGTACTGCCACCTGCCGCCCTCTTCCCGTGTCCTGATGCCCGTCGGGGGCCTTTCGCCGGACGCGGCCGAAGCGTGGGGGGACCAAGCGCGGCGCGTCGCCCTCGCACGCGGGGCGCGCCCAGCAGTGCTCGCGGGCAACTACAGCGTGTCCGGACCTCCTGCGCGCGCATTCAGCCATTCGTGGGCGCGCAGGAGGCCGGGGGCGGCGCGCGCAGGAGGCCGGGGGCGGCCGGGTGGATCAGCCGTCCACCGTGTGCCGGTCGGCCACGGTGAGCGCCTTGTCCAGGGCGGCCAGGCCCTCGCGCGCCTCGTCGGCGCTGATCGTGCACGGCGGTACCACGTGCAGGCGGTGGAAGTTGGTCATCGGGATCATCCCGCCCGCCTTGCAGGCGGCGACGAGCTCCGTCATGGCAGCGCTGGTGCCGCCGTACGGGGCCAGCGGCTCCTTCGTCGTCCGGTCGGTGACCAGGTCCAGGGCCCAGAAGACACCCATGCCCCGTACCTCGCCGACGCAGGGGTGGCGTTCCGCCAGCTCGCGCAGCCCCGGGCCCAGCACGGTCTCGCCGATCAGGTCCGCGTTCTCCACCACGCCCTCGTCCTTCATGACGTTGATCGTGGCGACGGCCGCCGCGGTGGCCAGCGGGTGGCCCGAGTACGTCAGTCCGCCGGGGAAGGGCCGCTCGGCGAAGGTGTCGGCGATCCGGTCGCCGAGGGCGACGCCACCCAGCGGCACATAGCCCGAGTTGACGCCCTTCGCGAAGGTCAGCAGGTCGGGGACGACGCCGTCCCGCTCGATGGCGAACCACCGTCCCGTGCGCCCGAAACCGGCCATGACCTCGTCCGCGACGAAGACGATGCCGTACCGGTCGGCCAGCGCCCGTACGCCTGCCAGGTAGCCGGGCGGCGGCGGCATGACGCCCGCCGTGCCCGGCACGGACTCCAGCACGATCGCGGCGAAGGAGTCGGGCCCCTCGAAGGCGATGACCTCCTCCAGGTGTTGCAGCGCCCGCGCGGTCTCCTCCTCGGGGCTGCCGGAGTGGAAGGGGGAGCGGTAGGGGAAGGGACCGAAGAAGTGGACGGTGCCCGCGGTCCCGTAGTCGTTGGGCCAGCGGCGCGGGTCGCCGGTGAGGTTGACGGCCGTGCTGGTGCCGCCGTGGTACGAGCGGTAGGCGGAGAGCACCTTGTAGCGCCCGGTGTGCAGGCGGGCCATGCGCACGGCGTGCTCGATGGCGTCGGCGCCGCCGTTGGTGAAGAACACCTTGTCGAGCGTGCCGGGGGTCAGCTCGGCGATCAGCCGGGCGGCTTCCGAGCGCTGGTCGTTGACGTGCTGCGGTGCGATGGTGCACAGCCGGTCGGCCTGCGCCTTGATGGCCTCGACGACCCGGGGGTGCTGGTGTCCGATGTTGGTGTTGACCAGTTGGCTGGAGAAGTCCAGATACCTGGTGCCCTCGCCGTCCCAGACGTAGCTGCCGCGCGCCGCGGAGACCACCATGGGGTCGATCCGGGCCTGGGCGGACCAGGAGTGGAAGACGTGGGCGCGGTCGAGCTCGTACGCGCGTGCCGCGGCGGCGGTGTCGATGAGGGGCTCGGTCATGCGTGCTCTCTTTTCTGGGAGGTCGCGCCCCGGAAGGAGCGCGGGAACGGCGCGAGCGACCACGGCACAACCGCAGCCCGCGGCGCAACGGCGGGGGACAGGCCCTGCCCAGCACGGTGGCCAGGGGGCGCGCCGGAATGCGCCGGGCACCCCCTGGCTGTCGGACGTCGCCCTGTTCGTCAGTCGCCGTGGTCGTCAGACGCCCTGTTCGTCAGACGCCGTGGTCGTCAGACGTTCTGCGGGAAGCCGAGGTCGATGCCGCCGTGGCTCGGGTCGAGCCAGCGCGAGGTGACGACCTTGCCGCGGGTGTAGAAGTGCACGCCCTCGGCACCGTGCGCGTGGGTGTCCCCGAACAGGGAGCTCTTCCAGCCGCCGAAGGAGTAGTAGGCCATGGGCACCGGCACCGGCACGTTGATGCCCACCATGCCGACCTCGACCTCGTTCTGGAACCTGCGGGCCGCGCCGCCGTCGTTGGTGAAGATGGCGGTGCCGTTGCCGTACGGGTTGGCGTTGATCAGCTCCAGCGCCTCGTCGTACGTCTCGACCCGCAGCACCGACAGCACCGGACCGAAGATCTCGTCCGTGTAGACGGACATGTCCGGCGTCACGTGGTCGATGAGGGTCGGCCCGAGCCAGAAGCCCTCGGTGCCGCCGTCGGCCTTCACCTCGCGGCCGTCCACGACCAGGGTGGCGCCCTGCTCGGCACCGGCCTGCACGTAGGAGGCGACCTTGTCGCGGTGGGCGCCCGTGACGAGCGGGCCCATGTCGCAGCCCCGCCGCCCGTCGCCGGTACGCAGCGCCGTGGCGCGCGCGGCGATCTTCGCCACCAGTTCGTCGGCGATGTTCCCGACGGCGACGAGCGCGCTGACGGCCATGCAGCGTTCACCGGCCGAGCCGAAACCGGCGTTGACGGCCGCGTCGGCGGCCACGTCCAGGTCCGCGTCGGGCAGCACGACCATGTGGTTCTTCGCACCGCCCAGCGCCTGGGCGCGCTTGCCCGCCGCCGTGCCGCGCTCGTAGACGTACCGCGCGATCGGCGTGGAGCCGACGAAGGAGACCGCCTTGACGTCCGGGTGGTCGCACAGCGCGTCCACGGCCGTCTTGTCGCCGTGGACGACGTTGAAGACGCCGTCGGGAAGCCCCGCCTCGGCCCACAGCGCCGCGAGCCAGTTGGCGGCCGACGGGTCCTTCTCGGAGGGCTTGAGGATGACCGTGTTGCCCGTCGCGACGGCCACGGGGAAGAACCACATCGGGACCATGGCGGGGAAGTTGAACGGGCTGATGATGGCGACAGGGCCCAGCGGCTGCCGGATGGAGGCCACATCCACCTTCGTGGAGGCGTTCTCCGTCATCCCGCCCTTCATCAGGTGCGCGATACCGCAGGCGAACTCCACGACCTCCAGACCGCGGGTGACCTCGCCCAGCGCGTCGTCGAGCACCTTGCCGTGCTCGGCGGTGATGATCTGGGCCAGCTCCTCCTTGCGGGCGTTGAGCAGCTCGCGGAAAGCGAACAGCACCTGGGTGCGCTTCGCCAGCGAGGTGTCGCGCCAGGCCGGGAACGCCGCACGGGCCGCGGCGACCGCCGCCGCGACGTCGTCCCCGGTGGCCAGCGCCACGTTCTTGGTGGCCTCACCGGTCGCCGGGTCGAAGACCTCGCTCGTGCGGGAGGCGGCGGGCAGGAACTCCTCGCCGCCGACCCAGTGCGGAACCGTCGTCACCGTCGTGCTCATCCAGGACCTCCCAAGCCCGTACGGCCGGGACTCTCCGCGGGCCGCACTGGCCACTATGGGCGCCGAGAGGGCTGCCGACCTCCTGCACAGTGCAAGAAAGTGCGGGGCTTCTTTTACACTGTGGCAATGCCTCTCTCCGTCCGTGACGTCCTCGCACTGGAGCCGCTGCGCGCGGGGTCTCCGCAGGTCATCGCCGGTGCCGAGCACCTCGCCCGACCGGTGCGGTGGGTGCATGTGAGCCAGCTCACCGACCTGACGGGGCTGCTGCGCGGCGGAGAGCTCGTGCTCACCACCGCGGAGGGACCCGCCGGGTCCCGGGATGAGCCGGGGCTGGCCGCCTACCTCGCCCGGCTGGACGCGGCCGGGGCGGCGGGAGTGGTGATCGAGGCCGTGGGCCCGGCGGGCGGCCACCGGGCCGGGGCGAGCGAGCGGCCGGAAAGCGGCGAGGGTTCCTCGCCGGGCGGCGGGGGCGGCGCGGACAGGGACGGCGAGGACCGGGCGGCGACCCTCGCGCGGGCCGCCGCGGGGCTGCGGTTCCCCGTGATCCTCCTGCGGGAGGAGGTGCGCTTCGTGGACGTGACCGAGGCCGTGCACAGCCAGATCGTCAACGAGCACTACGAGGAGCTCAAGTTCGCCCAGCGGACGCACGAGGCGTTCACCACGCTCAGCCTCGAACACGCCGCGCTGGAGACCGTGGTGGGACGCGCCGCGGCACTGTCGGGCACGGCGGTCGTCTTCGAGGACGTCGCCCACCGCGTGCTCGCCTCCACCCCGGGCCCCGGCCGCTCCACCGTCGATCTGCTGACCGGCTGGGAGAGGAGATCCCGGCTGGCGCCGGAGCTGGACCGCACAGGCACCAGCGGCGCCGAGGACTGGCTGCACACACCCGTCGTGGTCCACCAGCGGGTGTGGGGCCGGCTCGTGATGCCGGACGCCCGGGGAACGGACGGCGGCCGGGCGCCCCGAGTGCGGATGGTGCTCGAACGGGCGGCTCAGGCGCTCTCGCTGCGGCTGATGGCCGAGCAGGACCAGGCCGACGTCGAGCGAAGGGCCCAGGGCGGACTCCTCAACGACCTCGCGGAGGGCCGCGTCCCGGCGGAGCCGGAGGCCCTCGCCCGCGCCGAAGCGGTCGGACTGCGCCCGGGCGCCCGCTACCTTCCGCTGGCGCTGCGCTTCGCCCACCCGCCGACCGCCGACCCGCTCGACGTCCAGCGCCGCGACCGGCGCCATCTGGAGGCCGTCATCCGCGCCGCCAAGGCCGCCGGTATCTCCGCCCTGGTCACCGCGGTCCACACCGGCGAGATCCGCATGCTGTTCTCCTGCGCGGGGCCGACGCAGGAGGACCGGCTGCTGGAGCGCTTCGCCGGCCTGCTGGACCAGCAACTCCCGGGCTCGGGGCAGCGCGGGAGCGGACCGTACCGGCGCATCGGCGTCGGACACGGCGCTCCCTCGCTCCTGGCCGCCGCCCGAAGGCTGCCGGAGGCGGCGCACATCGCGGAGGTCGCCGCCGGGATGGACGGCGCGGAGCGGCCCTTCCACCGCAGCGCCGACCTGCGGCTGCGCGGGCTGCTGTCCCTGCTGCGGGACAACCGCCATCTCCAGGCGTTCGCCGAGACGGAGCTGTACCGGATACTGGAGGACGAGGCGCGCAACGGGCCGGGACTGCTCGACCTGTTGCGCGACTACCTGGCGGTGAACGGCAACAAGAACGCGCTGGCGCGGCGCACCCGGCTCAGCAGGCCGACGCTGTACACCCGGATCGCCGCCATCGAACGCCTGCTCGGCGTGGACCTGGAGGACCCCGAGTCCCGCGCCTGCCTCTACGTGGCCCTCCTCGCCCGCGACCTGGTGGCTCCGCAGCCCCGAACGCCGTGAGAGGCACAAGGCCCGGCGAGGCCTTCGTACGGTCGTAAGGGAGCTGCGCGAGCGCGGGCCGCGGGCGAGGGGACGTGCGCGCCGGCGGGTTCGGGGTCAGACGCCGGCGACGGACCGTATCCAGGAGCGGTACTGGGTCACGTTGGTGTACGCCGTGGTGGTCTGCCGGTCACTGGTGGAGGCGACGCCGACCTGGGCGCCGCCCGCCATCATGGGGCCGCCCGAGTCGCCGCCCGCGGTGATGCCGTCACCGCGGCGGGCGCAGATCGCCGAGCCGTTGTAGGCGTCCCGGCAGCCCCCGGTCACCACCACGTTCGCCACCTTGAGGTAGCGGGACTGGCAGTTGATCTCCTGACCGCACCGCGAGGTCGCGCCCCAGCCGTAGACCTGCACCGTCTGGCCGACCGAGACGGTGCCCGGGTCGCCGAGCGTCGCGTAGGTCGTCGAGACGGACCGGTCGAGGCGGACCAGCGCCAGGTCGGCCGACGGGTGGGTGCTCACCTGCGTGCCGTTCGCCGTGGTGCCGCCACTCGTCTGGTCGAGGCTGCCGACGCGGAAGGACAGCGCGCCGCCGCTGACGCAGTGCTTGGCGGTGAGGATCCAGGTGGGAGCGATGATCGTCGAGCTGCACGTCTGCCTGCCGCCCGAGAACAACCGCGCCGCCCACGGTCCGCTCTGCGCGTAGCCGCCGCCGATGATCGGCTGCGGCCCGTCCTTGAGGCCGTGGGCCTTTGCCGCGGCGGCGGCCCGCGCCCCCTCGTCGGGGGAGCGGTCCTCGGCCGCCGCCGCGGTGCTGAAGGTGAGAGCCGCGAGTAAGGCGGCTATGAGTGTGGGGAGTAGCCTGGTGATCCGCAAGGTTCCTCGTTTCCGAAGACGCGCGCGTGTCCGGCGCGTGGAGGCCAGGGGAATACGGGCCCAGGATTCCGGAAACCGAGGAGACGCGGGTAATACCGTTTCCTCATAACGCCGCGTTATGGGCCGGGGCTTGGGCGCCGCGACCGAAGCGGTGCCTCCGGCCTCCGCCGGCAGGGGGCGGAGGCCTCGACACAGGCGCGGGACGAGGAGTACGGCCAGTGACCAGCGAGACGCGTACAGGACCGCCCCGTTTCGGAAGCGAACGCGCCATGCTGCGGGCCTTCCTCGACTACCACCGCGCGACCCTCGCCATGAAGTGCGAGGGGCTGACCGACGAGGAGCTGCGGCAGCGGTCGATGCCGCCGTCCACGCTGTCGCTGCTCGGTCTGGTGCGGCACATGGCCGAGGTGGAACGTGCTTGGTTCCGCCGGGTGTTCGAGGACAACGACGCGCCCCTGGTCTGGTCCGACGAGACCGACTTCCAGGCGGCGTACGACGCGAGCGCGTCGACCAGGGGCGAGGCGTTCGCGGCCTGGGACGCCGAGGTGGCGCGCTCGCGCCGTATCGAGCGGGAGGCGGAGTCCCTGGACCAGGCCGGGTATCAGCCGAGATGGAGCGCGGAGGTGTCGCTGCGGATGGTGATGGTGCACGTGCTCTTGGAGTACGGCCGCCACAACGGCCACGCCGACCTCCTGCGGGAGGGCGTCGACGGGACCGTCGGCGCCTGAGCCGCGCGGACGCCGGCGAGGTCAGTCGTCCGGCTCGCCGTACGCCTGCTCCTGGGCCTCACGGTCGGGGCGCAACGCGTCCCCCGCCTCGCCGGTGTGCTCGTCGTCCTCCTCGACGTGGGTCAGCGCCTCCCGTACTTCCTCCTCCGTCTCCTGCGCCGCGGTGCGCGGGGCCTTGCCGTGCTCGTTCACGTGCCTGCTCCTTTCCGCCGTCCGTTCCCGCCGTACGCTTCCTCGTACGTCCTCGTACGTCCTCGTACGTTCCGCCGCACGTTGTCGTCGTACGACGGACGCCGGGTGCCCTGGCGCGGGAGCGTGCATGCATGTGCCCGGAGCGCGGCGCGGGCCCGGCGCCAGGCGCCGCCTGTCACCGAGCCGAACGGTGCACCGCGCGGCCCCTCACGGCACCCGTGGCAGGCCGGGCCCCGTGCAGCGCAGGCCCGCCGGAGGCAGTGCGCCGTCGACAAGGTACGCCGCCACGGCGTTGTCCACGCAGGCGTTGCCCCGGCTGGAGAAGACCCCGTGCGAGTAGTCGTCGGTGAGGGTGATCAGGCGTGACCCCGGCAGGTGCCGGCGCATCGCGCGGGCTCCCTCGATCGGGGTGACGGGGTCGTGCGCGGAGGCGACGAGCAGGACGGGTGGCGCTTCCCGGCTGCCGAGCGGGGTCCGGCGGGCGGTCCTGTGGTGCCAGTAGGCGCAGGTGGAGGCCTCCATGCCGGTCAGGCCGCCGCCCGCCCCGCTGTCGAGGCGCTGCGCATGCAGGGGGAGACGTGGCGGGCGACGGCCGTCGGCTACGTGGGCCGCGCGACGCTGCGCACCCTGGCAGCCGACGCCGGCATCCGGCTCACCGGCGTGCTGTACCTGGTCGCCACGGCCGCGTTCCTCGGTGTCGGCGTCGAGCCCGACGCCGCCGACTGGGCGGTCATGGTCGACCGCAACCGCACAGGGCTGTTCGTCCAGCCCTGGGCCGTGGGTCGTCCCCGCACTGCTGATCGTCGCCCTGACGACGGGCAGCAACCTGCTCTTCGACGCCGCACTGGACGAGCCCGGCCGCGGCCGGGGGAGGACCGAACGGCCGGGAGAGACCGAACGACCGGGAGAGACCGAACGACCGGGAAAGAGGGAACGACGGCCGTGACGGACGACATGCCCATGAGCACGCCCGAAGGAACCGAGGCACCGGCGCCCGTCGCCCAGGTCAGCGATCTGCGCGTCGAGATCGACGGCCGAGCGGTTGTCGACGGCGTGCACCTGCGGGCGCTGCCCGGAAGGGTGACCGCGCTCGTCGGCGCCTCCGGCAGCGGCAAGACCACCACAGGACTCGCTCTGCTGGGCACGTACCCGCCCGGTGCCCGGGTCAGCGGCGACGTGCGCCTGGCGGCGGGCGGCCTGGCCGGGTATGTGCCGCAGCATCCGGCGGCCGTCCTCAACCCGGCCCGCCGCGTCTCGGCGCTCCTGAACGATCTCGCCCGCGCCCAGGTGCGCGACCTGCCGCGCAGCCGGCGCCGTGCGGCGGCACGCGAGCGCGTCGTCGAGGCGCTGACCGACGCCCAGTTCCCGGACGCCGAAGCCCTGCTGCGCCGCTACCCGCACCAGCTCTCCGGCGGCCAGCAGCAACGCGTCGTCCTCGCGCAGGCGTTGCTGCTCGGCGCGCGCGTCATCGTCGCCGACGAACCCACCACGGGCCAGGACGCGCTCACCAAGCACCGCATCGTCGCGCAGCTGGCGGACGTGGCGGCCCGCGGCATCGCCGTCGTCCTCCTCAGCCACGACCTCGACGTCGTCCGGGCGCTCGCCGACGACGTGCTCGTGATGCGCGCCGGGCGGGTGGTGGAGTCCGGCCCCGCCCGGGCGCTGTGGCGCGCGCCCCGCCACGCGTGGACCCGCAGTCTGCTGGATGACCGGCAGCCCGCCGAGGCGCCCCGCCCGCCTGAGCCTGGCCGTCCCGTTCTGCGGGCCCGCGGGCTCACCGCGCGGCACCGCGACCGAACCCGGGCCGGCACCGTGGTGCTCCGCGTCCCGGAACTGATCCTCCACCGCGGCACGTCGCTGGCCGTCGTCGGACGCTCCGGTAGCGGCAAGACCACCCTCGCCCGCTGCCTGGCCGGCCTCCACCGCGACCACGAGGGCGAGATCGTTCTCGACGAAGCCGCGCTCCCGCGCAGCGTGCGGCACCGTACCCGCGCCCAACTGTCCTCGGTGCAGTACGTCTTCCAGGACGCGCGTGCCGCCTTCGACGAGTACCGGCCTGTTCTCGCGCAGGTCGCGCGCACGGCGGTGCGTCTGCGCGGCGCCCACCAGGCGGAAGCCACCGAAGAGGCACGCACCACGCTGCGGCGGCTCGGCCTGCCGCCCGAGACGGCCTCTCGCCTGCCCTGTGAGCTGTCCGGCGGCGAGCTCCAGCGGGCGGCCCTCGCGCGTGCCCTGCTCGCCCGGCCCCGGGTGCTGATCTGCGACGAGATCACCTCCGGGCTCGACACGGCCGCCAGGCGCGCTCTCCTCGATCTGCTGACAGGTCTCCTGGGCGATCGGGGCGACCTCTCCCTCGTCCTGATCACCCACGATCTGGACACCGCCCGACTCGCCCACCGCATCGCCGTCATGGAGGCGGGAGAGATCGTCGAGCAGGGCCCGGCGGCGCGTGTGCTGGCCGAGCCACAGCACCCCTTCACCGTCTCCCTCGTGGGCACGACGCGGCACCTGGCCGCTGCGGGGACCGTCCGAGAGGTCACCTGATCTCGGCGGCTGTGCTCATTCCCGCCCGGATTCCTCCTCCGGGCGGGAGGGCTGCCCGCGCCGGCGCCCGCCCGAAGTCCCCGCGCGGGGGCGGTTGGCCGCCCAGCGCCGCAGGTCACCGAGGCTGTAGAGCAGCGTGTTGCCGCGCTTGCCCGCCGCGGCGGGGAAGGCGGGATCGTTGGCGCGTGCCCAGCGCAGTGCCGCCAGCGTGATGTCGGGCAGATGCTCCAGGGTCTGGCGCAGCCCCATCAGGTCGCCGTCGTCGGCGGTGTCCTCGGGCGCCGCCTCGGAGGAGGGGGCCCGCTTGCCGGCCGGGGCGGCGGGAAAGGGCGCTGCCGGAGCTGACGGTGCGGCGGCTGCCGTGCCGGCCTGGGCCGGCTGCCGGGTGGCTGGCTCCGTGTCGGGCGTCATGCCGTCGCGGAGGCGGGCGAGGAGCCGGTTGAGGAGTCGGGAGACGTGCATCTGGGTGATGCCGAGGCGCTCTCCGATTTGTGCCTGGGTGAGCTCGTCGACGAAGCGGTAGTGGAGGAGTTTGCGGTCGCGTTCGTCGAGGGCGGAGATGAGGGGGGCGAGGGCGTGGAAGTCCTCGACGAGTTCGAGCGCGGGGTCGGCGGAGCCGATGCGGTGGGTGAGGGCGGCGTGGTCGTCACCGGTCAGGGTGGTGTCGAGGGAGGCGGTGGTGTAGCCGTTGGAGGCTTTCTGCGCCTCGATGACCTCGCTTTCGGGCAGGGACATGAGCGCGGCGAGTTCGGGGACGGTGGGTTCGCGGTCGAGGCGGGAGCGGAGTTCCTCGCCGGCGCGTACGAGTTGGGCGCGGGCCTCCTGGAGGCGGCGGGGGACGTGGACGGCCCAGGTGGTGTCGCGGAAGAACCGCTTGATCTCTCCGACGATGTAGGGGACGGCGAAGGTGGTGAAGGCCAGCTCGCGGGTGATCTGGAAGCGGTCGATGGCTTTGATCAGTCCGATGGTGCCGACCTGGACGATGTCGTCCATCTCCTCGCCGCGGGAGCGGAACCGGGAGGCGGCGTAGCGCACCAGGGAGAGGTTCATCTCGATCAGGGTGTTGCGCACGTAGCTGTACTCGCGGGTGCCCTCCTCCAGCGAGTCCAGGCGGGCGAGGAACTCCTGTGTCAGCGTGCGCGCGTCGCGGGGGGAGACGTGGGCCGGGTCCCCGAGCGGGGACGACGGCCCGGCTTCCCCGGCCTCGATGCTCCCGCTGTCCGTTAGCCCGGTCACCATCATGGCTTCGCCTCCGTACGCGTTGCTGGCTGGCCTTGGTCACGACTGTGTCACGACGCCTTCCCACCGTGCGCCGTTGCATGTCACCCATCGGGCGTCGTCTTTCCGGGACGCTGCGATCCGGCCACCACCGCGGCGCGTTCCAGACGGCGCGAAGACCCCGGGTGCCTCAGCCGCCGTCCGCGGACGGGCGGGTCGTCAGGCGCCGCCGGCTCACCGGTGTGCCCTCTCGTACTCGCGCGCGTCGTCGCCCGCGTGCTCTCCCCTGACCGCGGTGGCCCGGGCAGGCGAGTCGTCCGATCGGCCCTCGTGCGGCACCCCGTCCGGCTTGCCCGCGACGGTGGGCCCACCGCCCTCGAGATGCTCCAGCAGTACGCCTTCGCGCAGCGCCCACGGGCAGATGAGCAGCTGCTCAAGGCCGAGGAGACCCATCGCGGCGTGGGCGGTCACGGCGCCCGCCAGTATCTGGCCGGCGCGGGCCGGTGAGACCCCCGGAAGCCGTGCGCGTTCGGCAGCGGGCAGCTCGGCCAGTGTCCCGATCTGCCGCCCGAGCCGGCCGCGCTCCAGCAAGCGCGGCACGAAGGGGCCCTTGCGCCCCGGCGCCGCCCCGCACAGCCGGGCCAGTTGCTGGAAGGTGCGGGAGGTGGCCACGGCCGTGTGCGGCTCCTCCCAGCGGATCCGGGCGGCCACGTCGCGCAGTTGGTGCCTGACCTGGCGGCGCAGCGCCTTGACCGCGTCGCGGGCGGGCGGGTCCGCCGCGCCGAAGTGCTCGCGCGTCAGGTGCCGGGCTCCCAGTGGCAGGGACACGGCGAAGTCCGGGAGCCCGGTCCGTCCGAAGGCCACCTCGAGGGAGCCGCCGCCGATGTCGATCAGGACGAGGGAACCGGCGCGCCAGCCCATCCAGCGGCGGGCTGCCAGGAAGGTCAGTTCCGCCTCCCGGTCACCGGACATCACCTTCAGGTCGACGCCCGCCTCGTCGCGCACGGTCCGCAGCACCTGTTCGCGGTTGGGGGCGTGGCGCACGATGGCCGTGGCGAACGCCATCAGCCGGCACACTCCCCACCTGCGGGCCTCCTCCCGCGCCGCGGCGGCGGCCTCGACCAGCCGGACGACCGCGTCACCTGGCAGATGGCCGTCCTCGGTCACGTCGTCGGCCAGCCTCAGCGGGTACTTGACGGTGTGGAGGGGGAGGGGCGCGGCGCCGTCCGCGTCCGCGATCTCCAGCCGGACGGTGTTCGACCCCACGTCCAGCACACCCAGCCGCACGCCTGCCATCGCCTCGAGCCTCCTTGTCGGCACACCGCGCGCAGCTCGCGCGGACGACCGCGCGGGCAGTGGCCTGCCTTCCGGTACTCCTCCTCGCTCCGCCGGCCTCCCGGCCGCGTCCGCCGACGTCACCGCAGGGTACTCGCTGCGCTCCGGTACCCGCCCGCGGGGCTGCCATGCAACCGAGGGGTCCCGTCGGCCGGGCACCGAGGCGCGCTGGACCGGAGCGCGCGTGAGGGGCACCGGCCTGGCCGGTGCCCCTCGCCGTCGCGCTGTCCTCCGGTCCCGCCGCGTCAGCTCACCGGTGTGCGGGGAACTGCACCACCTGCTGGTAGGTCGGGCGGTTCTGCCAGTTGGTCAGATCGTCGGTGATGCCGCCCAGCGGACGCTGCTGGATGGAGTCGGCGCACCACTGGTCGCCCGCCTCGCACACGTCGTCGCCCGGGTACGTCTTCTCCGCCGGGGTCTGCGCGGCCTTGGCGAGCGTGCTCAGCAGGGTCGCGCGGCACTGTGCGACGTCACCGGCGCCGCAGAACTTCTGCGGTGCCGCGCCCGGTACCTTCTCGCCGAGGACGTTGCGCAGGTCCTTGTGCACGTAGGACCACCAACCGTGCTGGAAGGCCGAGCCCTTGTGGGCCACGCCGTCGCCGGGGGTGGAGGGCGTCTCGTCGATCTGCAGCGCGTTCGTCAGCGCGTCGTAGAGCTCCCCGCCCAGGGCGGGGCGGAACGCGTCCTCGACCAGCAGCGGCCACCAGGCGTCCATCAGCCGGACGGCGTCGGCGTGGGCGTAGGTCTTGCTGCCGGGACTGGTCTCCTTGCGCTCCGCACCGTCCTCAAGCCAGCCGCGGAGACCGTCGACGGCCTCCTTCTGCCCGGGGTCCGTGACCTTCTCGGTGTCGATGACCTTCAGCAGCTCGGGCAGTACCGCCTCACCGCGCAGGTCGGTGACCGCCGCGTCCTCCATGGCGCGGGTCAGCGAGGCGCGCGAGACCTTCTTGCCGTCGCTGATCAGGTCCTTGATCCGGTTGTCGAGGAGATCGCTGCGGTAGACGGGCCCGTCGCCGAACCCTGCCACGGTGTAGCCCTTGGCGATCTTGTTGTTCCAGGACTCGTAGTAGTCCTGGTCGATGTCGTTGGGGTGCGCGTCGAAGGGCGTGTTCGGGACGGTGTTGGTCTCCGGGTCCCAGCCCCGCCACTCGGTCTTCTTACTCGCCCTGAGGGGCAGGTTCGGATCCACCCCCGGACTGCGCGTCGGGTTGAGGCCGGAGTTGTAGTAGGCCGTGTGCTCGGCGTCGGCGTAGAACCAGTTGAAGGTGTAGCCGATCTTCGAGGCGGCCTTCTGGAAGCTCTTCGGCCCCGTCACCGCCTCGGGGTCGTTGAACATCTGGAAGCCGATCAGCGTGTCGACCTCGTGCCGGTAGGTGGAGCGCAGCGTCGTGTACGCGACCGGCTTGCCGTCGACGGTGGCACGGTAGCGGACCACTCCGTACTTCGTCCGGTGCGCGACCAGCTTGTACGAGCCCTTCTTGGTGCCGTCGGCGATGGTCGGGCTCCAGGCGTTCTCGCGGACCAGCTTCTCCATCGGTGTGCAGGTGCCGTGGAACATGTACGCGGTGGAGTCCTTCGTCGCCGGGCTCCCGTCGGTGTTGCACAGGTCGACGGCGTAGGTGTCGGTCATGTTCTGGTTGGCCGAGGTGGCGCTCCAGGCGTAGTCCTGGCCGCGCCCGAGCTGGACATACAGGTTGAGCCCGGCGAAGGCGGCGCCGCGGGCGCTGAGTCCTGGGCCCTGGATCTCCTGGAGCATCAGCAGCTGCGGCGCGAAGTAGCCGGTCTGCGGGCCGAAGACGGCCACGGGGTTGCCGGTGTCGGTGTGCTTGCCGGAGACCACGAGGGCGTTGGACATGCCGTGCTTGCGCGAGAAGAGATCCTTGGGGAGCACGCCGTCGGACATCGCGCCTTTGGCCTTGGACAGCTTCGGCTTGTGGCGGAGGTTGGCCTTCGCGGTGTCCGAGCGGTCCCGCGCCTCGTCGGCCGCGGCACCGCTGCCCTCGCCATCGGTTCCCCCGCCGGCCTTCCGCTTCGCCTTCTCACCGTCCGCGGCCGAGCCCGTGGGGTCGTAGACGACCTGCTGCTTGCTCACCGAGCCCGGGTCGGGCATGGCCACCCCGTGCGGGTTCTCGGGGCTGGCCGCATAGTCGAACCGCTGACCGTCGTGGAGGGTGAGGTCTGCCTCCGGGTCGTTCTGCATCCGGAAGGCCTCGTATACCTTCTCGCCCTTCTCCTTGCCGTACTTGTGCTGGGCGGCCTGCTTGACGAGGGCGGCGGCGACCTGCTCACCACCGCCGGAGCCGAACAGGGCGCTGATGACGGTGCCGATGGCGACCAGGTCCGTGGGCTCGAACGGCTCGATCCCCTCGCCGGTGAGGATGTTGGCGTTGCCGGTCAGGTCGTACTCGCCGGGGAAGTACAGCCCCTTCTTCGCGTCGTCGATGTAGCGGTTGAGCCCCTTCAGGTAGGCGGTGACGTCCTGGTAGGCCTGCCGGCCCCGCGGCCCCGAGTCGCGCACCCGGTCGACCTGCGCCTTCAGCTCGCTCTCCGTGTAGGCGCCGCCCAGGTAGAACTGCTGTTCCAGCTGACGGTTGCCCTCGGCGCCGCCCGCGAAGGAGGTCAACTGGCCGCGGCCGATGTGCCGGAAGACGTCCATCATCCACAGCCGGTCCTGGCCGGCCGCGTATCCGGCCCCGTACTCCGTGCCGGCGCGGGTCGTCCCCTTGATGTGCGGGATGCCGGACGTGTCCCGGGTGATGGTGACGTCCTTGCGTCCGCCGGGGTTCTTCCGGCTCTCCACCTGGTCGTCGGGGACGCCGAAGGAGGCGTCGTTGAAGAAGGTGCTGAGCTTGCCGTTGGTCAGGCCCGCATAGTTGTCCACCAGGTCGGCGTACTTGCCCAGCTGGTCGTCGGTGTGCTTCGGCTTGGCCCCGGTGATCTTGTTGAGGATGATCTGCGCTGCGGTGGCCGAGCCGTTCTGCCCTGGCGGCAGGATGTCGTGGCACTGCCCCTGGCAGTAGTCCGTCACCGGAGAGGACGTCGCGGCGGGACGCTCCGGCGCGGCGCGCGCGGCGGGAGCGGCGACCGCGAGCGAGGGCGCCGCGGTCACCACCAGACAGGCTGCCGTGACCAGGCCGGTCCATCGTTGTCGCATCTGGCGCTCCTCCAGACGATCGCTGCTCGACGGGGCTCGCCGCGAGGTCGGCCTGCCGCGTCCTGTGACCGGCACAGAATGCGGTCGCCGGATTATCAGGTCAACCGTCCCGGACGCTTGACCTGGCGGGGCGGCCTGACGGACCCTCAAGCTGCTCTCTGTCCGTGTCCACCGCGCACAATTCGGTTCCCAGTCGCCCAAATCCCGGCAGTCGGCACTGCCTTGAAGACCGCCGTACGATCCCGTCCCCGGGTCTCCCGCACGGCCTCCACGCAACTTTCACCGCCGCCGACCGCGGTGAGCCGGCCCGGACCCGAGGAGGAAGCCACCCATGGAACGGCTGCCGTCGACACAACGGCGCAGACAGCTGGTCGAAGCGGCCATCCGCGTGATGACCCGCGACGGTGTCGCGCGGGCGACGACCCGCTCCATCTGCGCCGAGGCCGGCGTCTCGCTCAGCGTCTTCCACTACTGCTTCGCCTCCAAGCAGGCGTTGATCGAGGACGTCATGGAGACGATCACCGCGCACTCGGTGACGCCCGTCGCCGCACGCATCCAGCCCACCGCCGACATAGCCGAGAGCGTCAGGGCCGCGCTCGGCACCTACTGGGGGCATGTGCTCGCCCACCCGGACGAGCACATGCTGACCTACGAACTCACCCAGTACGCCCTGCGCCAGCCCGGCTTCGAGTACCTGGCCAGGCGCCAGTACGAGCAGTACGCCGCCGCCAACCGGGACCTCATCGAGCACCTGTGCGCAGACCTCGACCTGCGCCTCCTCGTTCCGCCCGAGACGCTGGTGCGCTACCTGGCCTCGATGATCGACGGCCTCACCCTCAACTACCTCGTCCTCGGTGACGGCGAGGGCGCCGCCGCCGTCCTCGACGCCCTCGCCGCCCACGTCGTCTCTCTCCTGGCGCACCGGGACACCCCGGCGCGGTGAACCGCGTGTCACGAACGCCGCCGACCGGCCGCGGTCGGCGACGGTGGTGGGACACACCCTCGAAGACAGGAGCGAACCGGTGACCTCGATCTCGGACGACCAGCCGGCCGGCGCCCCAGGACCCGCACCCGCCGGGCCGTTGCGCGACCTGATGTACGGGCACATCCACGCCTCGGCCCTGCGCGCCGTCGTGGAGCACGGAATCGCCGACCTCCTGGCCGACGGACCCCGCACGGCGGAGGACCTGGCCGGCCGCTCCGGCACGCGGGCCGATCCGTTGCGCCGGGTACTGCGGCTCCTGGTCGCGCGCGGCCTCTTCCACGAGGAGAACGGCGCCTTCACTCTCACCGACAGCGGCGCGGCCCTGCGCACGGACGTTCCCGGCTCACAGCACGCCCCCGTCCTGATGTTCACGGACGAGATGTTCCGCCGGGCCGCGGCCGGCATCCCCGGCGCCGTGCGCACCGGAGAGCCCGGCTTCGACGCCGCCTACGGCTGTTCCTTCTTCGACCACCTGGCCGCCACGCCCGACAAGAGCCGGCTCTTCGACGCCGCGATGACCTCGCGCCCCGGCACGGTCAACGCGCACATCACCGACGGCTATCCGTTCCCCGACAGCGGCAGGGTCGTCGACGTCGGCGGCGGGAGGGGCGGTCTCCTGCGCGACCTCCTCCTCCGCTTCCCCGGCCTGACCGGCGTCCTCCACGACCGGCCCGAGACCGTCGCCGACCACCTTCTGGGCGAGCCGGAACTGGAAGGGCGCTGGAGCACCGAGGGCGGCGACTTCTTCACCGCCGTGCCCGCGGGCGGTGACCTCTACCTGCTCAAGAACATCCTCCACGACTGGGCCGACGAGGACTGCCGGCGCATCCTCGGCGCCGTACGGGCGGCCGTGACCCCAGGCACAGGACTGCTGGTGATCGATGCCGTCCTGCCCGGTGACGGCACCCCGCACCCCGCTCTCGACCTGGACATCGTCATGCTCATGGTCCTCAGGGGCCGGGAGCGCACCGCCAGGGATTTCCGGAGACTGCTCGAGGGCTCCGGGTTCCGGCTCACACGCATCCTGCCGACCCCGTCCCTGTCCTCGCTCATCGAAGCGGAGGCGGTCTGAGCCGGCGGCTCCTTCGCGGCCGCAAGGGGGCACCGGCGCCGTCGGGGCGCCGCGGCGCAACCGCGGGACGCCCCTCCGGGTGGCGGCAGGCGCCGCGCACCGCCCGGCGCCTGTGAGATGGATCTCGAAGAATTCACCGCCCGCGTGGACAACTGGCCGCCCTTGCGCCTTATGCCCGGTCGGTTCGGGCATCGGGTTTTTCAGAGCTTCACGAAAGCCGGATCAAAAAGCCACTCGCAGTGCTTACGCTGCTGCCGTGCATTCACCCGATGTCCTGGACCGGGCCGCCGGGTTCAGAGTGCACCGGCTCTTTCTCACACCCCCTGTGTTCACCGTGAATTCATCATTCGTTCGCCGTTCCGCTCCTTTACTCCTTCCTTCCGCCTTGCCCCTGGATTGCGCATGCCAAAGCTCACCGTCATCGTGCCGTGCTACAACGTGCAGGAATTCGCGGACGACACTCTGCGGAGCCTCGCCAACAACGCGGGCACCGACACGGAGTTCCTCCTCGTCGACGACTGCTCCACGGACGCCACCCCGGAGATCCTCGACAGGTGGAAGCACCGTCTGCCCCACGCCACCGTCCTGCGGCACGAGGAGAACAAGGGCATCGCGCAGAGCCGCAACAGCGGAATCGACGCCGCTCGCGGCGACTATGTCACCTTCCTCGACGGAGACGACTGGTACGGGCCAGGGCACCTCGACGCGCTCGTGCGCGCCATCGAGGAGTTGGGCTGCGACTTCGTCCGCACGGACCACGTGCAGGCCACCGGCACCACCCGGGTGGTGCGCCGAGCCCCGGCGCCGGAGCGCGACGCGGTGCTGAACCCCCGGGACGTGATCGCCCCGCCGCAGGCGGAGACGATGGTGGACTACCCGTTCGTGTGGGCGGGCGTCTACCGGCGCGAACTGTTCGACGACGGCGCGCTGCGCTTCGCCACCGACCTGCGCACCGCGGAGGACAGGCTGTGGACGTGGCGCCTGCACCTGAAGGCCCGCTCGTTCGCGGCGAGCGGACTGCTCGGCGTCTTCTACCGGCGCGGGGTGACCACCTCCCTCACCCAGATCCGCGACGCCCGGCAACTCGACTTCATCCCCGCCCACGACGCCCTGCTCGCCGACCTCGCCGCCGACCCCGAGGGCGAGCGCTTCCTGCCCAAGGCGGTGCGGACATACCTGGCGCTGCTGGCCTTTCACCTGGCCGCCGTCCGGCGCTATCACGCCCCGGTCGCCAGACGTCTGAAGAAGATGGTGCCCACCGCGATGCAGGGCATGCCCCAGGACGTGCTGGACGAGACCCTGGCCGGCATGGACCACGCGCGCGCCGACATGCTGCGACGCCACCGTGCCGCGCGAAAGGTGGCCTGAGCCGTGCCCGCGCCTCACCACAGCACCCACCCGGGCCGGTGTTCCCGGCCGTCCGTGCAGATCTTCGAGGTCTCCACGCTCTACGGGGCGGCGACCCTGGCCGCCTCCGTGGACGCGGGGCAGTTCGGGCCGCGGGACGCGGCCCGCAGGATTCTCCTGGTGACCACCAACGCTCAGACCCCCGAGGCGGCGACCGGACTCGCCGCCATGACCGGCTTCGACCGCCTCGCCGAGCGGTTCGACGAGATCATCGACTGGAACGAGGCCATACGCCCCTTCCACCCCAGCACCTGGGCCCCGCTGCGCGACGAGTCGCCCATGTGGGAACGGATGTTCCGGCACGCGTGGCAGCTCGGCGACGCGCCGGTCGAACTGGTCGTGGAGTCCGTCCACGTCAGCCCCGCCAAAGCGCTGGCCACGATCTTCAGCGGCAGCGCCGTGCACGTCTACGCTGACGGGCTGATGAGCTACGGCCCCACCCGGGAGCGGCTGCCCCAGTGGCTGGGCTGCCGGATCCAGCGGTTGCTGCACCTGGACCTGGTGCCGGGGCTGGCCCCGCTGCTGCTGGCCGAGCACGGCGTACGGCCCGAGATCGTGCCCGCAGGCGCCTTCAAGGAGGTCCTCGGCGAACTGGGCGAGGCCGCCGCGGGGCAGCCGGAGCTCGCCGGTGTCGCGGCCGACGGGCCCAGCGCCGTACTGCTCGGGCAGTACCTGGCGGCGCTGGGCATCCTCACCCCCGAAGAGGAGGAGGAACTCCACGTGCGGATGCTGCGCGGGGCGGTCGCGGCGGGACACGAGTGCCTGGTGTTCAAGCCGCATCCCACCGCTCCCGCCCGCTACTCGCACGTGCTGGAGAAGACCGCGGCGCAGGCCGGGGTGCGGCTCCACGTCCTGAACAGCCCGGTGCTGGCCGAGACCGTGTACGAACGGTGCAGACCGGCCCTGGTGGTGGGCTGCTTCTCCACCGCCATGCTGACCGCTGCCACCTGTTACGGCATCGACATCGCCAGGGTGGGCACGACGCCGCTGCTCGACCGGCTGACGCCCTACCAGAACAGCAACCGCGTGCCCGTGACCCTCGTCGACTTCGTCGTCCCCGACCTGGAAGGCGGTGCGGTCGGCGCGGAGACCGCGGCGTGGACGAACCCGCGGACCGACGAACTCGCCGCCCTCCTGCGGACGGTCGGCTACTGCATGCAGGCCAAGCTGCACCCGCTGCTGCGCGAGGACGCCGTGGCCTGGCTCGACGCCCATCTCGGCGAGGACACCGCGCGCTATTTCAAACGCCGCCGCCTCACCGCGCTGGCGCTCCCCGGAGGGGGGACGTCGGTCCGCGCCCGGCTGCTGCGCAGCAGCCCGTCCGCGCGCTGGGCGGCACACCGCATCCGCGCCGCGCAGCGCGCGCTGCGGTGATCCGGGAGGCCGGCAGGCCGGAAACACCCGCCCGGCCTGCCGGCCGGCCTAGCCGAGGTAGCGCCTCAGCTTGAGCCGGCCCCACAGCATGCTCAGCGCGAAGGAGGGGATCAGCGCCACGACGGCGAGCGCCGCCGCTGCTCCGGCCGCCCCAAGCCATCCGCGTCCCGAGGAGACGAACCAGGGAGCGACCGCGTTCAGCACGAGCACGTGGAACATGAACGCGCCCAGCCCCGCGTCCGTCAGTTTGGCCAGCACCGGACGGATCCGCTCGGGGATCCGTACCCCGTTGACGGCGAACAGCACGCACACACTCAGCGCCGCCACCAGCACGCTGGCGTTCGGGATGACGAAGTGGATGCGGTCCTGCGACCACAGCACCGCGGCCAGCGCCGCCACCGCGCCCGCCGCCCACCAGGCCCGGTGCCTGCGTGGGGTGGCCGGCAGGCTGAGCAGCAGGGCGCCGACCACGGCGTAGACCAGCGCGTAGCTCCCGGCCTGCCAGCCGAAGCGCGGCACGTCCCACCCGGTGAGCCGGGCCAGGTCGCTGAACGCGGTGGGCCCGGCCGAGATCACCACGAGGGCCGCGACCACTCCCCATGGCCGCTGCCCGGCCTTGAGCAGCATCACCAGGCCCAGGATCAGGATGAGGGGGACGTGGGCGTAGAAATACCACAGGTGGTAAGCAGGTTGAACGGTGCCGAACACGGCCTCCAGCGCAAGCTTCGACGTCGGTCCTTCGTTGGTGTCCCGCAGCCGGCCCCAGGCGAGATAGACCGCCGACCAGATGCCCACAGGCACGAGCATGCGCAGGGAGCGCCGGCGCAGGGTCCGGCCGCTGCGCGGGGGAGCGCCCACCAGCACGGCCCAGCCGGCGATGGCGAAGTACATCGGGACGGCCCAACTGGTGACCGAGTCGAGGAAGAGGCCCGTCCAGTAGACCGCACGCCCGTTGTCCGCGCTCCTGTCGACCGCCTGCATGCACGCGCCGCCGACGTGTCCGACGATGACCGAGCAGGCGCACACGACGCGCAGCAGGTCGATGTCGTAGCGGTGGCCCTGGGGGCTTCGCCCCGGTTTCCCGGCCGCCCTCTTTTCGGAACCCGGCTCTCCCGAACCCGCCTTCTGGGAACCGGCCTTATCGGAACCGGCCTTATCGGAATCGGCCTTTTCGTGGCCGGTCTTTTCGGAACCGGCCCCTTCGGGACCCGGTCGGGGTTCGGGGACGAGCGTCTTCGATATCGCCGGACTCGGGGAGACGTTCTCAAGTGACATGGACCAGCCCTGTGCGTGCGAGGAATGTGCGCTACCTCGCCCGTCACAGGCGAGCAGACCAGCGCATCCTGCCACCCGCCTTCGCCCGGGAACCTGTACGGAAACGGAACAAAGGCCGAACTCCTGCGCTCAGGGAGGAGTTCGGTCTCGCCACTCGAAACGGCACAGCCGCCCCGGAAGCTCTGCCGGGGCGTCAGGCCTCTTCCAACACGGCCCGGATCACATGCCGGGCGTTGCGGGCCATCGCGGGGTTCGTCGTCCGGTAGTAGGGCAGTGCGATCAGCGCCTGCGAGAGGGTTCGGCCCCGGCCGCGTATCCAGGTCGCCTCGTCCACGTCGAGGGCCGCACGGAAGGTCTCCCGTGCGTCGGCCGGCAGCAGGTTCCACGCGGGGAACAGGTCACAGGCCGGGTCGCCCCTCCCCGTGCATCCGAAGTCGATGACGGAAGCCAGTCGGCCCGTATCGTCCACCAGGAGATTGCCCGGCATCAGGTCGGCATGCAGCCAGACCGGCGGCCCGACGGGGCCCGGAGCACGCAACGCCTCCTCCCATACCCGGGTGGCGGCGTCGACGTCGATGTCCTCCCGCGTGATTCCCCGCAACGCACCGATGGCCGCCCGGGTCTCCGCGTCGAGCGCGGCCAGTGGGCCGCCGCGGTGGGCCGTTGGGGCGGTCCCCGGCACGGTGAGTCCGCGCATGGCCGTCACGAAGCCGGCCAGGTCCCGTGCCAGCAACGACGGCTCGCTCAACGCCCCCGCCTCGGGATTCTCACCCTCACGCCACCGGTACACTGACCACGGCCATGGATAGCCCTCGGCCGGTTCCCCGGCCCCGAGGACCTCGGGAACCGCAACGGGAAGGCGGGGAGCGAGGCGCGGCAGCCACTCCCGCTCCAGCACGACATCCGCGGCGCCACCCTCCGTGAGCGGCAGGCGGACGACCATGTCGTGCCCCAGCCGGTACATGGCGTTGACCGTGCCGCCGGACGAAACCCGCTCAACGGCCTGCCCCGCCCACCGCGGGAACCGCCGGGCGAGCAGCCGCCTGACAAGAGCCTTGTCGACGGGGTACTGGCCCGGATGCATCTGCCCTGCGCTCATGAGTGGCCATCCGACCGCCGCGCGCCTACAGGCGTCAACCGCATTGCGGGCCGGGACGCCCAAGCCGGTCCGGGGGCGGTCGGTGGGCTCAGCCGCAGAGCCGGTCGTTCCCGGCCAGAGGCGACCGGTCACCGTCTCCACGCTCAGCGGCGGGGCGCCTGCCGCTCCTCGTCGCGAGCGGCGGCGTTCTTCGCCTTGATTCGTGCCGCTTCCTTGCGGACCTCGGCCTGGGTGGCGCGCTCCTTGCGCAGCCACTCGGGGTTCTCCGCCTTGAGCGCGTCGATCTTCTCCGTCGTCAGCGCCTCGGTGACGCCGCCCCGGGCGAGGCCCGAGATGGACACGCCCAGCTTCGCGGCGACCACGGGGCGGGGGTGGGGACCGTTGCGGCGCAGGTCCAGCAGCCACTGGGGCGGCTCGGCCTGGAGGGCGTTCAACTCGTCGCGCGAGACCACGCCCTCCTGGAACTCGGCGGGGGTGGCTTCGAGGTACACACCCAGCTTCTTCGCCGCGGTCGCGGGCTTCATGGTCTGGGTGGTCTTGTGCGACGTCATGGGTCAAGGGTATCGATCGCGTGCGGTGCCTTTCACCACGCCCGGTAGCCTGGCGGCGTGACAGGCTCGGAAACCTCCCCTCCGTTCACGGTCGCGTTCGTCCCAGGTGTGACGCCCACGAAGTGGGCGCGGATCTGGGAGGAGCGGCTGCCCAACGTTCCGCTGCGCCTCGCGCCGGTGACCGCCGCCGAGGCGCCGGGGATGCTGCGGGACGGCGGGGCCGACGCGGGGTTCGTACGGCTCCCCGTCGACCGTTCGTACTTCAGCGCGATCCCCCTGTACACGGAGAAGACGGTGGTCGTGGTGCCCAAGGACCACCTGGTGACCGCTGCGGACGAGGTGACCACCGGTGACCTGGCCGACGACGTCCTGCTGCACCCCCTCGACGACGTCCTCGGCTGGGAGGATCTGCCCGGCCGGCCGGCCAGGGAGCGCCCCGCGACGACCGCCGACGCCGTCGAACTGGTGGCCGCCGGGGTGGGGCTCCTCGTCGTCCCCCAGTCCCTGGCCCGCCTCCACCACCGCAGGGACCTGACGTACCGCACCGTCACGGACGCCCCCACCTCCCAGGTGGCGCTGTCGTGGCCGCAGGAGCGGACCACGGACAGGGTGGAGGACTTCATCGGCATCGTCCGCGGACGCACTGTCAACAGCACCCGGGGCCGGAGGGCCCCCGAGCCGGAGCCGAAGCAGAAGCGCCCCGAGACGCCCGCGTCGCGCCGCAAGCCCGCGCCCGGCAGAGCCGGAGGCAGGAGCGCCAGAGGCGGTGGCAGGGGCGCCGGGGGCGGCAGCTCGCGGCGCGGCAGGCCCCGTCGCCCGTGACCCCCTCGCCGCGCCGCCGGCGGCGCGGCGTGTACCGCGGCGATTCTCGAGGAGCGGCAGCGCCGCGCAGCGATTCTTCGGGGAGCGGCAGCGCCGCGCGCCGCAGCCTCCCCGCGCACGCCGGCCGGTCCGCACCGTCTCAGTCCTCGCGGCGCCCGCCCGGTACGGGCGGGAGGCCGACGCGGTCCTTGACCTCGCCGGTGGGGAGGCCGATCGGCCCGTGCCATTCCGCGAGCAGGATCGTCGCGTCGTCGTCGAGCCGGCCCTGGTGGTATTCCAGGTGGTGGCGGATGAGCCGGCGCAGCGTCTCCGGCACGGGGAGTTCGTCCGCCTGGTGGCGGAGGAGGAAGTCGAGGAAGCGGCCCAGCCCGAATTCCTCCCCCGCCGGGCTGCGGGCCTCGGTGATGCCGTCGGTGTAGAGGAGAAGACGGTCGCCGGGTTCGAGTTCCGTGCTGCAGAAGTCCTCCGGGCCGCCGAAACCGGCACCCATGGGGGGTGCGGGAGGGCGGTCCAGGTGGAAGGTGTGACGCCCGCGCACGACGACCGGAGGAGGGTGCCCGCAGCAGACCCATCGCAGCGCGCCGGTGGTCACATCCAGCTGGGCCAGGATGCCTGTGACGAACTGGTCGCCTGAGAACTGCTCCACCAGGACGTCCTCCACGGCCGCGGCCGTCTGCGGGAGATCGGCTCCCTCGCGGCGGGCGTTGCGGGCCGTGGACAGCGCGAGGTTACCGGTCAGTCCGGCGGCGGTGTCGTGGCCCATCGCGTCGAACAGGGCGAAGTGGGCGATGCGCCCGTCGAAGGCGTAGTCGTAGACGTCTCCGCTGACCTCGTAGGCGGGCTCCATCAGCGCGCTGATCATCAGGCTTTCGGTGGCGAAGCTCCTGGAGGGCATCAGACGCCATTCCATCTCGGTCGCCACGTCCATGCGCCGACGGCGGACCAGGCGGCTGTAGGAATCACTGAGCCCCCGCTTGCTGACCACCATCAAGGCCACCAGACCGGCCAGCCGGCGCATGTCCAGTTGAGCGGCCTCGTCGGCGTCCGGCGCGGTGATCCGCAGGACGCCGAGCCGGTCCGTACCGTTCACGAGCGGCACCCACCAGTGGTCGCGGTCGCCCGGCGACGCGGGAAGGACCTCCCCGTGCTGGAACGCCCGTCCCGCCACGGTTCCCTCCACGCTGATCTCCTCCGGGCGCAGGCCCTCCCCTCCGGCCGGCGGGGGGTGCGGTGCCAGCGGGGTCAGCAGATCCTGTTGCAGATCGACCAGGTAGATCTTCACGTCGGTCAGTCCGACGCGGGCCGCTTGTTCGGACAGGTGCTGCGGCAGCGTCTCCAGCGTGGACAGGTGGCTGGCGCTGATGAGCGCGCCGAGCATCGCGGACCGCTCGGTCGCGCTCTCCGGAAAGCGCTGTTCCGGCTCCGTACCGTCACCACGGCCCGAGCCGTCGTCGGGGCCGTCACCGCGGTCCGAGCCGCCATCGAAGCTCATGCGACCTCCCGTGAGGAGAGGGCTGGGCACAGTGGTCAGGAGCGTGACGCCATGCGGTGCGGCCCGGACCGGAGCAGCACCCGGCCCACGCGGTGCCCCTGCCGGCAGGCCGCTAAACCGGCCGTACATGGGGTGCGCCTGCTCAGCGGGCGCCCGCGTCCCCCTGCGGAGCCGGGGGCGCAGGCGGCACGGGGCCCCGGGAGCCGGGGGCGCGGGCGCGGTACGGGGAGCGCCCCGGGAGCCGTGCGGGTCGGCCGCGACCGCGCAGCCGCACGGGCTCCCGGCTCCCGGGCGGCGCTGCCGGGCGCCCCGGCAACCGGCTCTCAGCCCGGGTGCTCAGTCCAGGTGGACCGGCAGCTTCTGGTAGCCGTTGATGCCCAGGGACGGCACCCGCGGAGCCGGTGTGGCGGCGAGCGCCAGGTGGGGGAAGGTCTCGAACAGCCGGCGAAGGGCGATCTCGGCCTCGAGCCGGGCGAGGGAGGCACCGGGACACCGGTGCGGCCCGACGCCGAAGGCGATGTGGCGGGAGGCGCCGGCGCGTCCGGGCGCGAAGACGTCCGGCGACGGATCGGGGAAGGCGTGCGGGCAGCGCTGGATGGCCGGCAGCGGCACCAGCACCGCCTCTCCCTCGCGGATGACGTCACCGTCGACGCTCACGTCCTCCGTGGCGTAGCGGAACATCACGTGCCGGCTGGGGGACTCCCACCGCAGAGCCTCTTCCACGACCTCGGGCCAGGGGTTGTCTCCCGTGTCCTGCCGTTTCCTGGCCGTCGTGAGCGTGTCGGGGTGGGTCAGCAGGCCTCTCACCGCGTGGCAGATGAGGTTGGCCGTGGTCTCGTGCCCGCCGATGATGGTCACCACCAGGTTCCCGACGACCTCCGCCTCCGAGAGCTCGCCCTCGTCCATGGCCGTGACCAGGTCCATGGTCAGGTCGTCGCGGTCGCCGCGTGCCCGCTTCTGCTCGACCAGCGCCAGCAGGGCCGCGGGGAAGCGCTGCCCGACGGCGTCCTGTACCTCCTCCACGGAGGCCTCGGAGTTCATCGCCGCGGCCGACAGCTCACGCAACTCCGCGCGCAGCGCCCCCTCCTCCGGGACGCCGAGGAGCGAGCAGATGACCTCCAGCGGCAGCGGCAGCGCGAAGCCATTCAGCAGATCGGTCTCCTGACCCGCGGGGACGGCGGTGAGCTCGGTCAGCAGGCGGTCGGTGACGGCCTCGATCCGGGGCCGCAACGCCTGCACACGCCGCGGCGAGATGGCCCGCTGCACGGGCAGCCGCAGCCGCCGATGGGTCTCCCCGTCGGTGGTGAGCAGCCCCTTGCCCTCCACGATGAACAGCAGCGGCCAGTCCGGCGGTATCTCGCCGCGCGCGTGCGCACCCCAGTTCCTGATGTCCTTGGAGAAGCGGGCGTCGCTCATCACGAGGGCGCCCGCCTCCCGCGTCGTCACCGCTTTGGCCACCACGCCACCAGGGAGCGCCACAGCGGCAACCGGGCCTGCGGCGCGGAGGGCCGCTCCTTCGCCTCCGTGGAGATCGGCTGGGGCGGGTTCGAGATGAAGCCGTGCTGTGCTGTCCACTGCTGTCCGTTCGTCGGGGCCGTCGGCGGGAGGGGGAAGGTGACGGGTAGCGCGGTGGGGGATCGCGCGATGTACGGCAGGTCCCAGTTGAGCTGTTCCTTCGCCACTGACAGCCGCAGGCCCGGCAACCGGCTCCACAGCACCTCGAGCCCGGTGCGCACGATGAGCGTGCCGATGTCGTGGGCCGGACAGGCGTGCGCCCCCGCGCCCCACGCCAGGTGCGACCTGTTCACCCGGGAGACGTCCCAGCCCGCCGAGAGCATCGTCGGATCGGCGCCCGTCGCGCCGAGGCAGATGATCGCCATGTCACCGCAGTTGACCGGGTAACCGCCCAGCGTGGTGTCCTGGGTGGCCCACCGGCCGATCAGGTTCTGGATCGGGGCGTTGACCCACATCACGCGGTTCATCGCCTCCTCCATCTGGCAGCGCCCGGCGATGACGTCGGCGTGGAGGTCGGGGTTGGTCAGCAGTTCCAGCACGGTGTTGCAGATCCAGGTCGTGCTGGCGCCGCGTCCCGCGACGATCTGGAGCCACACGTCCTCGCTCAGCTCGTGCGTGTCCATGCCCAGGCTCAGCTCGCGGTTGTAGTGGTGCATCCACGAGACCAGGTCGGGCCCCGGAGCCCGCTGCTTGCCGGTGACCAGGGCGCGCATCTGCGCGTCGAGCTCGGCGGCGGCACGCTCGGCACCCGAGCCGCCGCTGAGCAGGTCGTGGATGGCGTTGCCCGTGGCCAGCGCGCCGCTCTCGTCCATGCCCATCAGCCGCATCACGACCAGCAGCGGCAAGGGCAGCGCGTACTGGGCCAGGATGTCGGCCTCGTTCCACTCCCGCGCCCCGCCCTCCGGGAAGAACGCGGTGATGAGCTGGTGCGCGAGGTCCTCGATCAGGTCGCGGGTGCGCAGCAGGTCCAGTTCGGCCAGCGCCTTGTTGCCGGGCTCGGCCAGCCGCGCGTGCTCCGCGCCCTCCGCGTACAGGCGGCTGCGCCGGTAGGCGAACTGGGGGATCATCGGGTGCCCTGCGGGAAGGGCTCCCTGTGCCAGGTCGCGGTACCAGCGGGAGTCCCGCGTCCACAGCACGTGGCCGCGGTTTTGCAGGATCTCCAACTGGTCGGCGTGGTCGAGGACGAGGTACCCGCGCAAGGCCCCCGTCTCTTCCAGCGTCACCGGGGCCACAGGACCGAAGGTTCTGCGCAGACTCGCGTAGTAGGAGAACGGGTCGCGTGCGAAGTCCTGACCGTAGAGCGGGGCGCTGTGCTCGGGCCACGGCGCGGAGACACGGGGCCAGGCGCCGCCAACGGGATTGACTGCGGGGTGAGTTGCCACGGCGATCATCCTGTACGGCAACGATCATCGGATCAAGCCGCGGGCGAAGCAGAACCGGCTGACGTGCTCCCTGGGGGCCTGGCGTCGAGCGGGTCCCTCGCCGGTCGGGGCCTGCGCCGTGCCGGTCGTGGCCGGGCCCGGCCCCGTCGGTGCCAGGCGCTGCTGTGCGCTTGTCGGGCCCCGGCGGGCGGTTCCCAGGCCCGCTACCCGGACACCCCGTCGACGAAGAGGAGCCGCCGCTCCAGAGCGGACTGCCGCAGTTTCAGCGCCGGCGCGTACTCGGCGGACGCGTACCACTCCCTGGCCCGCTCGGCGTCCGGGAACTCGAGGACGACGAGGCGCTGGGATGCGGGCCAGGTGCCCTCCACGGCATCGGGCAGGGCACCGCGAACGAGGTAGCGGCCGCCGTGCCGGCGAATGGAGTCCTCCGCCAACGCGCGGTAGGTGTCGGCCAGCTCCTCGTCCAACACCTCGACCTCGGAGATCACGTAAACAGACATGGCCGTCATGCTGCCAGGTGCGTCAAGCGGCGCCCCCCGCAGTAGGTGGGAGCGCCGCTCGGGGGTCTGTTGCCTCAGCCCGCCGCGTGGTCGGTGGGAGCGGTGACGTCCACGGCGACGTGGTCGACGAGGAGCGAGCCGCCGGACGCGGTGGCGGCCGTCGGGGTGGCCTGACCCGCGTCGCCGTTGGGGAACGCGCCGCCCATGGCCAGGTTGAGCAGGACGAAGTGGCCGTGGTCCGTGGCGTTCTTCCACGTGGCGGCGTCCATGTCGGACTCGCGCACGGTGTGGAAGAGTTGGCCGTCCTGGTACCAGCGCAACTCTTCGGTGGCGCCGGTGCGGTCGAGTTCGAGAGCGTACTCGTGGAAGCCGCCCTGGCAGCTTCCGCCGCACGGGGCGTTGTTGCCGATGCCGGTGGTCTCGTTGCAGGGGCCGCCGGGGTTGACACCGCAGTGCAGTACGCCGTGTGCGGCGCTCCGGCCGTTGACGTTCTCCATGATGTCGAACTCGCCCACGCCCGGCCAGTTCTGGTAGTTGCCGCGGTAGTCGGCGCCCAGCGTCCAGAAGGCGGGCCAGTAGCCCAGCGCCTGCTCGCCGGAGACCTCGGGCAGCTTCAGGCTCGCCGCGACGCGCATCGTGCCGCCCTCGGGCGCGGCGAAGTCCGTGCGCCGGGTCTCGATGCGGGCCGAGGTCCAGGCGTCGCCCTCCTTGAGAGCGGTGATCTTCAGGTGGCCCTCGCCGTCGAGTTGCAGATTCTGAGGCCTGTCGGTGTACGTCTGCACCTCGCCCGTGCCCCAGTTGGGCGGGCCGCCGGGGTAGCTGGTGCCGGTGTCGACGATCCAGTCGTCGCCGGAGGGCAAGGACCCCGCCGACCCGTCGAAGTCGGTGCGCCACGCCTCCTGTGTGACCTGCCCGGCCTGTGCGTGCTCGGCGGCCCGCGGGGGCTGCTCGGACGTGCCGTCGGCCTGGGCGCTCGGCAGCGCCAGTGCGCCGAGTGCCGTCACCATCGCGGCCGTCACCGCCGGACGGTACCCACGGCGTCTCCTGCCAGTACGGACCATGACGATGCGCTCCTTCACGGTGGGGGGACGAGCGCTCTCTCGGCACAGCACCGTGCCCAAGGTCTGGACCAACGTCAAGGCTTCGCGTGCGATCGGGCCGACACGGGCACGCACTCCACCGCTCGGGCCCGCCCGAGCTCCGCGCCGTCTGAGGGGCCGCTGTCTCACCCGCCCAGGACCGTGCGGAGGAAGTCGTTGCGGAACTTGCCGCCCGCGTCCCAACGCGACGCCGCACGGGCGAAGTCGGACAGGCGCGGGTGGGCGCTCCGCAGCCGCTGGTGCGACAGGCCGAAGACCTTCCCCCAGTGCGGGCGGGCCGCGAACGGTGCGAGAGCCTCCTCCACGGCCGCCACCGCCACCCTCACCAGGGGAAGCTTCGGTGTCCAGGTGAAGTGGATCGCCAGGGAGTCCCGGCCGTAGGCCGGACTCAGCCACTGGTCGTCGCCCGCCACCGTCCGCACCTCGCATACCTGGAGCGCCGGCGCGACCGCCGCCCTGACCTCGGCCAGGGCGGCGAGCGCGGGCCGGGTCTCCGTCCGCGGCAGCAGATACTCCGACTGCAGCTCCGCACCGCTGCTGGGGGTGAACTCCGGCCTGAAGTGGGGGAGCCGCTCGTACCAGGGGCCCGGAACACCGCCCTGGACCGTGCAGTTCGCCCCCGCCCGGCCGAGCACGGGATGGCGCTGCTCCGTGACAGGCGCTGACCAGGGAAAGCGGACCTCGGGACCGTCGCAGCGGCGCTTGAGCCATACCTGCGTCCATCTCGGTGCCCGCCAGTCGGTGAACAGGCTGACACTCGAAGCCGACCCCGTCACCGCCTCCACGTCGCTGTCGGTGGCCAGCTCCGCCATCGGGAACCCGTCGAAGACATGGCCCTCGACCTCGTAGGCCGGCTCCAGATCCAGCGTCAGCGCCGTCACCACCCCCAGCGCGCCCAGCGAGACCACGGCGGCCTCGAAACCGGGCTCACCTCGGCGCACCACGGCCGGCGAACCGTCGGCGGTCACCAGCTCCACCTCCCGCACCGCGGCCGACAGCGGCGGCGTCGTGTTGCCGGAGCCGTGGCTGCCCGTCGCCACCGCCCCGGCGACCGAGATGTGCGGCAGCGACGCCATCGCCGCCAGAGCGAGACCGCGGCGGTGCACGTGCGCGGCAAGCTCCGCGTACCGCACCCCGCCACCCACCCGCACCGTACGGGCCGCCGTGTCCACCTCCGTCACGGGCGGCAGCCCGGCCAGCGAGATCAGCGCGCCCCGCGAGGTGTCGGTGTCGGCGAGCCGGTTGAAGGTGTGGCCGCTGCCCAGCACCCGCACCTGGCGGCTTTTGGCCACGCGCGCCCGCAGCGCGTCCAGCGAAGCGGGGCGGTGCAGCTGCTCGGCCGTGTACCGGATGTTCCCCGCCCAGTTGACCGGCCGGCAGGCCGCCACCGCGCCCTGCGCGGTCCCCGCGCCAGGACTGCTGCCTTCCCGCGCCGGCTGCCCGCCGCCGGCCGCTCCTTCGTCCTGTGCCTCGCCTGCCATCGACGTTCTCCCGTCACTCTCGCGGACTGCGCACGGCGCGGGTGCGCGAGGCGCGTACCGGCCACCGTTGTGCAGGGTCGGGTCAGCCCCACGTGATCACGCCGATGGACGAGGAGGCAACGCCACGGGGCGGACGGTGCCGCGCGCTTGCCGGGCTACCGGCGCCCCGCCTCCGTCGGCGCCGCCCAGCGCGGTCGCAGCACCGTGCCGTCGAGAAAGCGGACGGCGAGCGTCTCGCCGCTGGCCTCGGCGGTCACCGCCGCCCGCAACGCGCCCGGATCCACGGTGTCGCGGGACAGCACGATCAAGGAGGCATGGAGGCCACCGGTCTCACCGGGGCCTTCCGGGTGGCCGGGCAGCGTCAGGAAGGGCGTCGCCGTGTGCGGCCCGTACGCGGTGGCGTGCGTCTCCCGGGCGAGGGAGGCCCCGTCCTCGTCCCAGCCGTGCAGGGCGATCACGGCGCTCGTCAGCCCGTCCGCTGTACGCGCCAGGGCCCACCCGGGGCCGGTCTCCGTGTGGACCGGCTGCCGGTGGGCGACCGCGTAACCGCTCTCACGGAGGGACGCGCCCGGCGGCGCCTGGACGCGGTGGACCCGGACCTCCCAGGGCCCGTGCGGCAGCGAGACCGTCTCGATGCGGAACGTGCCGGGGTGGCCGGGGAGTTCGGCCTCGTGCCAGGAGGACGCCTGGCCGTCCGCACAGCTGAGGGGGTGGATGCGGCGGCGCAGGGAGGGAGTGCCGTCGGGAGCGAGCAGCGCGAGGTGGTTGTCGCGGGCCCGTCGCCGGGCGTGCGGAGCGCTGACGGGTGCCGTGGCCGTCGAGTAGGCGAAGGCGGCGTAGTGCGGATCGTCCTCCCCGGCGCCCTGCGGCGGCTGGTGGTCGCTTCCGTGGTTGACGAGCCGGACGAGGCCGTCGTGGCGGGTGCTGTGCAGCAGCCAGCCGGGGGCCGGGAGCGCGACGCACTGATCGGTCTCCTCCACCGGCAGGGGGCGCTCGGTCCGCGTCCACACCGGATGATCCGCGGGCAGAAGCAGCCCGAGGAACCCTTTGCTCGCCCAGTACGGTGACGCGGGGCCCGAGTAGGGCTGCGACGCGGGCAGGAACGTGTCGTACCAGCCGAGCGGCAGCAGCCCCCGTTCGTCGGGAACGCCGCGCTCGACGAAGTGCCGCAGCGTCCCCGAGGCGAGGCGGCGGGTGAGGCCCGGCGCCAGCGGGGTGCAGTCCGCCAGGGCGCCCATCCACGCGGGGGCCAGGACGGCGAACCGGTAGGACAGGGAACGTCCCTGGTGGACGGGCGCGCCGTCGCCGCCGAAGAAGTGCGGATAGGTGGCGAGGTAGGCGCTCAGCCGCTGCCGGTAGACCTCGCTCCGGCCGCCGTCGGCGCCCTCGGTGACCGCCGCCATCCTGGACCAGAGCAGCGGGTACAGGTGCATGGCCCAGCCGATGTAGTAGTCGAAGTTGCGGCCGTCCCCGTCGGTGTACCAGCCGTCCGACACGTACCAGTCCTCGATCCGGTCCAGGCCGCTTTCGATGTCGGCCTTGCGGTAGGGCGCGCCCACCGAGGCGAGGAACTGCTCGGAGACCACCTGGAAGAGACGCCAGTTGTTGTCCCAGGTGCGCGCGCCGACGAAGCCGGAGAGCCAGTCGACGACCCGCTCTTGCACCGGGGCGTCCAGCTGGTCCCACAGCCATGGCCTGGTCTCGTGCAGGGCGACGGCGATGGAGGCGGCCTCGACCATCTGTTGCGAGCAGTCGGTGAGGTCGGGCCAGGCCTCACCGCTCGACCGGTCGGTCCCCGCGGCGAGCCCGGCGGCGTACCGCTCGACCAGCGCCGGGTCGGCGTCGCCGCCGGCGCCCGCGATGCGGCATGCGGCGAGCAGGAAGGAGCGGGCGAACCCCTCCAGCCCGTCGAGGACGAGCCCCGACCAACTGCCCCGGCCCGGCAGCCGGTACTGGGCGAGGCCGGGGGAGGCGTATGGCAGGAGCGCGTCGAGGAGCCGGTCGGCGACCGCCTCCCAGTGGGCGCGGGTCCACCCCGTGCGGGGAGAGCGGACGCGGTCGGTCGGCGGCAGCGGAAGGTGGGGCGGGACGGGCATGAGGAAGGTCTCTCCGGAGGCGGACGGTGTTACGTCAGGTGGGCGTGGTGCGTGTGGCCGCGGGAGCCGCCCACCTCGACGGTGAGCAGCGGACGGCGCCCGGGGGTGACGGTCACCGTGTCGTCCTGGCTGACGACGGACCGCACGCGGAAGGGGAGGCGGACGGTGACCCGGTCCGCGGTGCGCCCCGGGTCGGCCACGGCGACGGTCACGTCACCGCGTTCGCGGCGTACCAGTACGGAAGCCGGGCCGTCGGTGGTGAGGCCCGCCGCGGTCCCGGCCCGCCAGAAGTGGGCCGCCGTCAGGCCGTCGCGGCGGGACTCGACCGCTTGCGCCGTCGGCGAGTTGGCGGCGACGCGGACGGGCCTGGACGCCGACCAGCCGGCGGTCGCCGCCGGCGAGGCGCCCGGCAGCACCGCGTACGCGTAGCCCGCGTCGGTGGGCGAGACGCCGTGGTCGAACCAGAGGGTGAGGTAGCGCCGCGTCAGCGGTGTGCTGCCGCCGCCGGTGTCGGCGCCGGTGTTGATGTCCCGCCACGCTCCGGTGCGCTCCTCGCGCAGCGCGTGCAGTGCGGCGCCCGCGGGGAAGACGTAGCCGCCGACCCCCTCCAGGTGGGCCCACTCGGCCCGGTCGTACGTCTTCGTCCAGCCCTGGGCGCCGGGCATGCGGACCCCGTCGACGCGGAGGGCCGGCCTGTCGTGCGCGTGCAGGTTGCGGTTCTCCACGACGGTCTCGGCTCTCCGGCCGTCCCCGGCGCGGATGCCCGCCCCGAGGGCGACGAGCGCGTTGTCGAGGAAGAACCACGCCTTCTTGGCGCGTGGGCTGCCCTCGGCTCCGATCAGCTCCATGGCGGACACCCCGTACCGGCCCTCCAGCGCGGCGCCGCCCGCCACGTGGTTCGCCGGCCGGTAGAGGCCGGTGCCGGCGCCCGTGCCCGCGTCGTCGCGGTGCCGGACCTCGACCGTCGTGCCCGGCAGGCGGTACGGGTCGACGGTCGGCCAGAACCCGTCGCCGAACTGGCCGAGGTCGTCCTCGGTGTACAGGTACGTCATGCCGTCGCCGGTGTACCAGCCGTGCAGGTTCTCTCCGTTGCCCGCCTCGTACCCCGCGATGCGGCGGGAGGAGAGCGAGAGCGCGAGCGCCCAGCGGGGTCTGCGGTGCACCACCCGGTCCATGTCGGCGAAGACCACGTGCTGGGCGGGGCGCTCGGCGGGCGGTACCTGGCCGTCGGCCAGCAGCTTCTTGGCGCGTACCACTTGGGGAACGCCTGCCTCGGCGACGTAGGGGTAGGTGCGGTTGCGCTCGATCCAGCCCTTCACCAGGGCCCGCCACTTCCTCGCGCGGGCGGCGGGGGCGCTCTCGGCGAGCAGCAGGACGGTGGAGATCACCGCCGCGCCGGCGGTGTGGTCGCTCTCCCGTTCGCGGGAGACGGCACGCCCCCGTACGGCGTCCGCCATCAGCCCGTCGAAGACCAGTGGTGCGAAGGAGCGGTCGACCGCCTCGTACACCACCTCGACGCGGGGATCGGTGACGGCCCAGGGGGAGTCGGCGAGCAGCGCGATGGCCTCGGCGACGCCGGTGAGCAGGACGCTTCCGTACGAGCCCGTATAGGCCACGGCGTCGTGCTGGACGAAGGAGCCGTCCTCGTAGAAACCGTCGCCCGAGGTGGCGTACCTGAAGAGGCTGTGGCGCCCCGAGTCCCGGGTGTCGGACAGGCCGTCGCGGGCGGAGGCCAGTTTCCCCTCGGCCCGTCCCAGCAGCCCGCGCAACGCGACGATCAGGCACTTGTCGGCTCTGTTGGCGCCGGTCTCCGCGAGCGCGGGGGAGTTGGTGCGGCGGTCGGGATCGGGGCAGAACCGGTCGACCGCGGCCAGGTACCGGCTCAGGTCGCCGGCCGGCACGTGAGCGCGCACGAGCACGCAGCTGTCCAGCAGCGCGCGGGGCGCACCGATCTCCCAGAACCACCAGTTGCCGCTCTCCTGAGCCTGCGCGTTGTAGGCCTCGTCGTGCAGGAAGCGGAGCGCCCCGACCAGCGCGTCCGCCACCTGTTGCGACGCGCTCAGGCCGGTGCCCGGAGTGGCCCAGGCGGTGGCGAGGGTACGCAGACGCGTGTAGCTCTGACCGAAGTTGCCAGGGTCGGTGACGGGGGACAGGTCGCTCCACAGCGCGGTGCGGGAGGCGGAGCGGTCCAGCCGCTGCCACAGCCCGGTCGCGGAGGTCTCCAGCCGGTCGAGGGCGGCAGCGACGTCGGCATCGGCCGGGTCGGCACCGTCCCCGGTCAGGAGAGCGGCGGCACGGGCGAGCAGGGTCTCGTAAACGTCCGCTGACCCGGTCGGTTCTGCGCCCTGCGCCGCGTGGGCTTCGACGGCGCGGGGGAGGAGGGCGGCGGCCGAAGCGGCCGTGATCAGGGTGCGTCGGGCGAGGCGGGTGTGCGGGATCTCCACTGCCGATCCTCCTGTCAGTCGG
>NZ_JASKYT010000259.1:0-10191 GCF_041028275.1 Streptomyces sp. PU-14G | reverse complement strand
CACCGGCCCTCTCCCCCACGGGCCGGCCGGAGCCCCGTCTCCCCGCACGTCGGCCCCCGGCATCCCGCSGGGGCCGACGTCTGCCGTCCGCAGCCCGGTCAGCCCGCGGCGCCCGCCGCCTCGTCGGCCGCCTGGGCGCGCAGCGCCCGCTCGACACCCGCCCGGGACTCGGTCACCAGGCGGCGCAGCGCGGCACTCGGCTCGGCGGAGGCGAGCCAGGCGTCGGTGGCCTCCAGGGTCTGCTGCTCGACGTGCAGCGCCGGGTAGAGGCCGACCACGATCTGGCTGGCCATCTCGTGGCTGCGCTCCTCCCAGGCGCCCTTGACGGCGGCGAAGTACCGCTCGGTGTAGGGCGCGAGCAGGGCGCGCTGGTCGGTCTGCACGAACCCGGAGATGACGGCCTCCTGCACCGCGTTGGGCAGGGTGTCGCTCTCGACGACGGCCCGCCAGGCCTCGGCCTTCGCCTCCGGGGTGGGCCGCGCGGCACGGGCGGCGGCTGCGTGCCGCTCGCCCGCCGAGGTCGCGTCCTGGGCCAGTTCGGCGGCGATCCGCGCCTCGTCGGCCCGCCCGGTGGCCGCGAGCCGCTGGAGGAACGCCCAGCGCAGCTCGGTGTCGACCGTCAGCCCCTCGATGCTCTCGCCGCCTTCCAGCAGCGCGGCGAGCAGGTCGAGCTGGGCGTCGGTCCTGGCGGCGGCGGAGAAGGCACGGGCCCAGGCGAGCTGATGGTCGCTGCCGGGGCGTGCGGCGCGCAGCTGCTCCAGCGTGGCCTCGGCCCAGCGGGTGAGCCCCGTCTCCCGCCAGTCGGGCGCCGCGTACAGGTCGAGAGCGAGCTTGACCTGCCGTTGCAGGGACTGCACGAGACCGATGTCGGACTCCTTGCCGACACCCGAGAGGACGAGGTCGAGGTAGTCGCGGGCGGGAAGTTCGCCGTCGCGGGTCATGTCCCAGGCCGAGGCCCAGCACAGGGCGCGCGGCAGGGGGTCGGCGAAGTCGCCCAGGTGCCGGGTGACGACGGCCAGCGAGTCGGCGTCGAGGCGGACCTTGGCGTAGGTGTAGTCGCCGTCGTTGAGCAGCAGCACGTCGGGGCGCTTGCGCGCCTTCGGCAGCGGCACCTCGGTCAGCTCGCCGTCGACGTCGAGCTCGACGCTGTCGGTACGCACCAGCTTGCCGTCGCGCAGGTCGTAGAAGCCGACACCGAGGCGGTGCGGGCGCAGGGTCGGCTCTCCGGTGGCGCCCGCGGGCAGTGCCGGCGCCTCCTGGCGGATGGCCAGGGCGGTGAGGGTGCCGTCGGCGTCCGTCGTCAGCTCGGGGCGCAGGATGTTGATGCCCGCGGTCTCCAGCCACGCCTTCGACCAGGTCTTCAGGTCGCGGCCCGAGGTCTCCTCCAGGGCGCCGAGCAGGTCGGTCAGGCGGGTGTTGCCCCACTCGTGGCGCTTGAAGTAGGCGCGCACGCCCTGGAAGAACTCGTCCATGCCGACGTAGGCGACCAGTTGCTTGAGGACGGAGGCGCCCTTGGCGTAGGTGATGCCGTCGAAGTTGACCAGGACGTCGTCCAGGTCGCGGATCTGCGCCATGATCGGGTGGGTGGAGGGCAGCTGGTCCTGGCGGTAGGCCCAGGTCTTCATCTGGTTGGCGAAGCTCGTCCAGGCGTGCGGCCAGCGGCTGCCGGGGGCGTGGGCCTGGCAGGCGATGGAGGTGTAGGTGGCGAACGACTCGTTCAGCCACAGGTCGTTCCACCACTCCATGGTGACCAGGTCGCCGAACCACATGTGGGCCAGCTCGTGCAGGATGGTCTCGGCGCGGCTCTCGTAGGCGGCGTCGGTGACCTTGGAGCGGAAGACGTACTGGTCGCGGATGGTGACCGCGCCCGCGTTCTCCATGGCGCCCGCGTTGAACTCGGGCACGAACAGCTGGTCGTACTTCTCGAAGGGGTACGGGTAGTCGAACTTCTCCTGGAACCAGTCGAAGCCCTGGCGGGTGACCTCGAAGAGCGCGTCGGCGTCCAGGTACTCGGCCAGCGACGGGCGGCAGTAGATGCCCAGCGGCACGCTGCGGCCCGCTTGTCGCCCCCCACCACCCCCAGCGGACTGAGCTTCGCTCAGGCCCCTCTTGTCTTCCCAGGTGCTGTGCACCGCGTGGTACGGGCCCGCGATCAGCGCCGTGATGTAGGTGGAGATCCGCGGTGTGGGCGCGAACCGCCACAGCGTCCCCTCCGGCTGCGGCGTCGGGGAGTTGGAGATCACCGTCCAGCCCTCGGGGGCGCGGACGGTGAACTGGAAGGTGGCCTTGAGGTCGGGCTGCTCGAAGTTGGCGAAGACGCGGCGCGCGTCGGGTACCTCGAACTGGGTGTAGAGGTAGGCCTGGCCGTCCACCGGGTCCACGAAGCGGTGCAGGCCCTCACCGGTGTTGGTGTAGGCGCAGTCCGCGACGACGCGCAGCTCCTGCGGCCCTGCGGCCAGCCCCCGCAGCGCGATGCGGGAGTCCGCGAAGACGGCCGCCGGGTCGAGCGCGGTGCCGTTGAGGGTGACCTCACGCACGGTGGGCGCGACCAGGTCGGCGAAGGTGTCGCCGGCTTCCCTGGCGGTGAACCGGATCGTGGTGACCGAGCGGAAGACCCCTTCACCGTTGTCCGACTCACCCGGTGCTGCGGTACCCCCGCCCTGCGCGCCGCTGAGGTCCAGCTCGATCTCGTAGGAGTCGACGGTGAGCAGCCGAGCCCGCTCCTGGGCCTCTTCGCGCGTCAGATTCGTGCCAGGCACTTGGTGATCTCCCCACTCTCGCGAAACTCTCGCGGCTTACGGCGCAGTCGTGCTGGGGCCATCCTTCCACGCGGGCGCCACGGGAGACGGCGGGCGGCCGGAGGCGCGCAGGCTTCGGCGGCGGCGCCGCCGACACGCGCGCGGCGGCCCGGGCGCACGCCCGTTCGCGGCGGCCCGGCGCTTCAGTGCGCCCCCGCGTCCTGCTCGCCGGCCGCGAGAGCCGCCAGGCATGCCCGTACGGAGGGGCTGTCGCCGCCCGCGCGCCAGGCGGCCCGCACCTCGCGGGTCAACGGCGGGTCCACGGGCACGAAGGCGACCCCGGGAGGGCTGGGGCGCTGTCCCATCGCGGGGATGAGCGCCGCGGTCAGCCCGCGGGCCACGAAGGCAAGCTGGGTGGCGTACTCGGCCACCGCGTAGCGGACTCTCGGTTCGACACCGCGTTCCCGCAGTGCCTGTACCAGCGCCTCGTAGGGCTCGGTTCCCGCCGGGCAGCTCGACCAGACGGTGCGGGACAGCTCCGTCAGGTCCAGTGCGGGGCGGCCGGCGAGCGGGTGCGTGGCCGGCAGCGCGACCCGTACCTCCTCCACGGTCAGTGTCCGGACCCGGACGCCTCCGGGCAGCGGCATGGGGCGGTTGTGCCAGCTCTCGATCAGCAGCAGGTCGAGTTCGTCGCCGAGCAGCAGAGGCAGCAGGTCGACGGCCTCGCCGTCGACGACGGTTACCCGCAGCCGGGGGTGCGCGGCGGTGAGCTCGGCGAGCACGTCGGGCAGCAGGGCGCGCAGCGAGCTGCCGACGCCGCCGAGGCGCAGGGGGCCGAGGATCTCGTCGCCGAGGTCGGCGAGGTCGGCTTCGGCCGCGGCGAGTGACGACAGGACGCGGGCCGCGTGTTCGGCCAGTACCCGTCCCGCGTGGGTGAGGCGGACGCTGCGGCCGTGCGGCTCCAGCAGGGTGTGGCCCGCCTCGCGCTCCAGCTTGGCCAGTTGCTGGGAGACGCCGGAGGGCGTGATGTGCAGGGCGCGTGCGGCGCGGGCGAGGGAGCCGTGCTGGGCGACGGCGTCGAGGGCGCGGAGCCGGTCGGAGTTCAACACCCCAGCGATGCTAACGAGTACCGGTCATGAATCGTCGCTTTTACTTGCGGGTGGGGGACGGCACAGTAGCTGTCATGGTCACTGCGGAGGAAAGGACCCAGCGTGCACGCGCCGGCGGGGCGGGCGGCGGACTGGCCGGGCGCAACCCGGTGTACCTGGGCATCGCGGCCTCGGCCTGCGTCTCGGCGTCCGCGATGTTCGTGAAGCTGTCCGGGGTCAACGCGGGGACGGCGGCGCTCTGGCGCTGCCTGCTGGCGCTGGTGGCCCTGGTGCCGTTCGCGCTGGCCGAACGGCGCAGGCTGGGCCCGCGCCCGGCGCGCGCGCAGGTGTACGACGCGGTGGCGGGCGCGCTGCTGGGCGTCGACTTCGTCTTCTGGGCGCAGTCCATCCACGATGTCGGCTCCTCCATCGCCACCGTGCTGCTCAACGTGCAGATCGCCGTCTTCCCGCTGCTCGCGCTCGTCCTCACCCGCGCCCCCGCGGGCGCGCGGTACTGGCGCACCCTGCCCGTACTGCTGTTCGGCGTCGCCCTGGCGAGCGGCGCCGTCGGCCACCCCGAACCGGGCAGCAGCCCGGTGTCCGGCGTGCTCTACGGGGCCGCCGCCGGCGTCGCCTTCGCGGGCTACCTGTTCCTGACCCGGCTGGGCGGCGGCACCGGCCACACCGTCCACCCGGTGTGCGTCTCCACCCTGGCCGCCGCCCTCACCTCCGGCACCCTCGGCGCCCTGTGGACGGGCATCGATCCGGCGCCCGGCTGGGGGCCGGTGGGCTGGCTCGCCGTGATGGCACTGCTCGGACAGGCGGTCTCGCTCGTCCTCCTGGGGCCCGCGCTGTCCCGGCTGGCCCCCGTCACCAGCGCCGCACTCCTGCTGCTCCAGCCCGTGCTGGCCGTCCTGCTCGGCGTCCTGTTCATGGGAGAGCGGCCCACCGTGACCCAGTTCGCCGGGTGCGCCCTGGTCGTCCTGGCCGTGTGGCACACGAGCCGGGGCGCTCACTAGAGTCGCCTGGCATGTCCCCGCCGCGCACCCTGATCAGCGGCCTGCTCGCCACCTTGACCGTGTGCGGCCTGGCCGTCGGACCCTCCACGGCAGCCGGCCGGGACCACACCCGCACCCGCGCGGCGATGACCGCCATGGTCGAACACGGGGAAGGCCCCGGCGCCGTGGCGCACGTCGAGGACGGCACCGGCACCTGGAGGGGCACCGCCGGCATCGGCGACCGCGCCACCGGGCGGCCCCGGCTGGCTGACGACCGGTTCCGCATCGGCAGCCTGACCAAGCCGTTCGTGGCCACCGTGCTGCTCCAACTGGAGGCCGAAGGCAGGCTGCGGCTCGACGACCCGGTGGGCCGCTGGCTGCCCGAGGAACGACTGGGCGGGTACGGCGCCGCCGTGGGCCGCCAGTCGGGCGCCGTCACCCTGCGGCAGCTCCTCGGCCACACCAGCGGCATCGCCGACTACACCGCGGACCCCGCCTGGCGGCGCCGCTACTTCTCCCCGGCCTTCCTCTCCCACCGCACGGACTCCCACACGCCCCAGGCGCTCGTCGCGCGCAGCCTCGCCCGCCCTCCGCTGTTCCGCCCCGGCAGCCGCTGGGCCTACTCCAACACCAACTACGTGCTCGCCGGAATGGTCATCGAACGCGCCACCGGGCACCGTTACGCGACGGAGATCGAACGCCGCGTGCTGCGCCCGCTCAAGCTGCGCGACACCTCGCTGCCCGGCACCTCGCCCCGCATCCCCGGCCCGCACGCGCACGCCTACTCCACGCTGTTCGCCTCGGGCGGGAACCCCGCGGTGCGGGACGTCACCTCACTCGACCCGTCGCTGGCCGGGGCCTCGGGAGAGATGATCTCCACAGGCCGCAACCTGGTCCGCTTCGTGCGCGCCCTGGTCCGCGGCGAACTGCTGCCGCCGCGGCAGCTCCGGGAGATGGAGACCACCCGCCGCGCCGGCTCCTCGGAGCGCTACGGACTCGGCCTGACCGAGCGCACCCTGACGTGCGGGGTGACGGTGTGGGGCCACGAGGGCACCATCCACGGCTCCCGCAGCGCCGCCTTCACCACCCTCGACGGCACCCACACGGCCGCCTTCAACGTCAACGGCGACTGGTCGGACGGCACCCGTGCCCTGGTGGAGGCGGAGTACTGCGGCTGAGCGGTGGCAGAGGGCGCAGGGCGGGCCACGACGCCGGGGGCGTCAGCGCGGCAGCACGGTCAGGTAGGCGGCCGGCTCCCGCTCGCACGACGTCATCAGCGCCGTGCGGACCACCGCCGCCTGCTGGGCGGGGGCGTCCCGGAGCTTGGCCTCGGTCACGTGCACGACGGTGACACCGAGCTGTTCCAGCGTCTCGCGCTTGCGGGCGTACGCGTCCCAGGCCGCCTCCGCACCGGCCCGGGGCGTGCGCGCGTCGATCTCCAGCGCGACACCGTGGTCGGGCCAGTACGCGTCCACAGCCCCCACCGGCGGGCCGCCGGGGACGCGGAGCTCGACGTTCCAGCACGGGTCGGGGAGCCCGTGGGTGAAGACCATGCCGTACAGGCAGCCCTCCGTCAGGGCGCGCCCCTCGGCCAGCAGGCTGTCCACGGCGTCGGCGACGTGCGGCAGCCCCAGCAGCCGGGCGCGGGTCAGCTCGCGGACGATCGGCTGCGGCTCGCAGTGGCCGCCCCGTACCGCCTCGACCAGCAGGCGCCGCACCCCTTCGGCTTCCGCGAGCCCGGCCACGGCGTCGGCCAGCGCGCGGGGCACGGGCGCCACCGGCAGGCCGGTGATCTCCTCGGGCTCGGGCAGGATGCGGGTGCGGACCAGGTGCGCGGAGGTGTAGGCGCACACCGCCGGGGACGGGGCGCGGGGTCCCTGGTGGGCGCTGTCGTCCAGCTCGGGGACGAGTACGTCGATCCGCTCCAGGTCCAGCAGGGAGGGCGCGGCGGAGAAGCAGTGCAGCGCCAGCGCGGCCAGACCCGTGATCATCGCGCGGTGGGCTCTGGAGGCGGCACCGGGCGGGGCGGCGGCGTCCGCGCCGGCGTACCGGAGCGCGGCGTGCAGCCGCTGCTCGCTGGTGGGCAGTCCTGTGCGGGGCGGGAGTGGTACCTCGTGCGTCATGTCGGGGCCACTTCCCCGCCGCCCGTCGGCTGCCACCGCTTGTGACGAAGCTGTCGCGGAACGCGGACAACTCTGCCCTAAAGCACGGCCGTTCGAAGGCCGATAACGGTCCGTCGCGGCGTCAGTGGCTCTTCTTGCGCTTGTCGCCCAGCGTGACCAGCCCGGCGATCACCAGGAAGAGCACGATCGGGATGGCGACGTAGAGCCCCAGCGTCTCGGCGACGCTCAGGCCCGGGCCCGGGTCGTCGCCGTCGTCGCGGGTGAGCGCGAAGGCGGGGGACGACAGGAGCATCATCAGCGTCGCACCGGCGGTGACCGTTCCGGCGCGCAGGGCGTTCTTGTTGACCTTGTTGCTCACCCCGCCAAGATATCGGACGGGTGAACACCCCGCGCGCCGGGGTGGGCTTATCGGACGACCGCCGCGCCGCCTGGGTGCGCCGCCTGCGCCGAGCGGTGCAGCGTGACCGGCCTCAGGTGCGGCTTCCCGCGCGCCTGCTCGACCTTCACCCGCACCTGCCGCGCGGTCACGGGTTCGTCCAGCGCCAGGATGCGGCGGTGGCCGATCGTCGTACCCGAGGCGATCTCCCGCCACGCGCCACCCGACCTGGCCTGGAGAGTGAAGCGCTCCACCCGCTGCCCCCTGCGGATGTCCTCCCCCACCACGACGCGGTCGAAGGTGTAGGGCCCCGGGCCGCGCCGCTTCAGGTCGGTGCCGTAGATGCCGCGCACGGCGTCACCGAACGCCGTCAGCTCCCTCACGTCCGCCGCGTCGATCCTGCCGTTCTTCGCGGGCGGGACGTTGAGCAGCAGCGAGGCGTTGCGCCCGACGCTCTTCTCGTACAGCTCCAGCAGCTGCTCCGCGCTCTTGGGCCGCTCGTCGGCGTGGTGGTACCAGCCCGGCCTGATCGAGACGTCCGCCTCGGCCGGATACCACTGCAGATACTTCACCGAGGGGTCGAGGAGCTTCTCCCGGGAGCCGATGTCGGGGTCGGTGGAGTCGTTGGGCAGCCCTCCGGCGTACGTCGTCCACGGATCGAGGGCCGACGGCGTCACGCTCCACTCGCTCTCGCGTGCCACGCCGTTCTCGTTGCCCACCCAGCGCACGCCCTGCGGGCCGCCGAAGACGGGCGTGTCAGGCGCCAGTTCGTGCAGGACGCGGAACAGCTCGCTCCAGCCGTACTCCTGGGTGATGCCCGCGTCCCTCCACGGGTTCGCGCCGTCCAGCCACAGCTCGTCCAGCGGGCCGTACTCGGTGACGATCTCGTAGACCTGGTTGAGGTAGTAGGCGTCGTAGTCGTTGACCTTCGCCGTGAAGCTGGGCAGCTTCCCCGAGGCCACCTTCTTGGCCCGGTCGTCGCCCGGCACGAGGGTCGGGATGGTGCGCTCGGTCGGCTCGCTGCCGTTGCCGTAGCGGCCCTTGCCCTGCGGAGGGCCGCCGTCGGCGAGCGCCGTGCGCTCCACCGTGGTCAGCTGCTCCCCCGCGTCCTGCTTCGCCTGGAGGTCGGCCAGCCACTTCTCGTGCCAGTCGTGCGGCAGTTCGGCGCCGTCGGCGGGCGAGAGGTAGATGCCGACCTTCAGACCCGCTTTACGGGCCGCCTTCACGTACTGCCCGACGATGTCGCGCCCGTACGGGGTATTGCCCACCGAGTGCTCGGTGTAGCGGCTGGGCCACAGCGCGAACCCGTCGTGGTGCTTGGCCGTCAGCATCACCTGCTCGGCGCCCGCCGCCTTGTAGGCACGCATCCACTGGTCGAAGTCGAGGTGTCCGGGGTCGAAGAGCGAACGGTCCTCCGCGCCCGAACCCCACTCGCGGTCGGTGAAGGTGTTCATGCCGAAGTGCGTGAACGCCGTCACCTCCCGCTGCTGCCAGGCGTACTGCCCCTTCGTGGGCACGGTCTTCGCGGCCTTCTCGATGACGCGTCGCGGGCTGTCGCAGGGCTCGATCCGCATCTGCGGGGCGGGGCGCACCGGCTGCTGGCAGCCCGTCCCCTCCGACCCCTGTGCGGCCCCGGCGGCCGGCTGTGCGGGCGCCGACAGCACGGCACCGGCCAGGGCCAGCGCCAGCGTGGACAACAGCAACCGTGCGCGGGGGCGGCGTCTCACCATGAGTCCTCCACCTTCCTCACCCTGGAGAGAGATCCGATCTCTTGGGGGGTACGTGGGCATGGTGCCGCAGACCGGAGCCGCGTGAAAGAGATAGGTCGGATCTATTGGGGGCGCCGTCAGTCGCGGAGCGCCCTCAACTCCGCGAACAGCGCACTGACCCGTTCGGACCACAGCACCGAGGTACCCAGCACCCGCCGCGCCGCCAGCTCCTGACGGGCCCCCGGCTCGACGGCGCCCAGCTCCTCGCCGATGACGGCGGCACCCGCCCGGTGGGCCTCCACAGCGAGAACGCCGAACATCGCCTCGGAGTCGTAGCGGACGTAGGTGCCCTCCGCTGCCGGGCGGCCCTCGGGGATCCACCACGCGCGCGCGTGGCCCGCGACATGGCCGAGGCGCAGGGCCCCGGCGTGCCGAAAGAGCCCGGCGAGCACCTCACGGTAGGGCTCGTACCCCGTCCGGGCGAGCGCGTCCGGACGCCAGGGCGCAAGCCCTCAGTCCTGACCCCGGGCATCGCACGCCCCAGGCGGTACGCCCACGCTGACGGCCTGCGCGAGGCTGCCCTGGTACGCCCAGGCGTCCGCGCCGCCGGGATGCGCACCCACCGCCACCTCGTGCACCAGGCCGACGGCCATACCGGCCTCCCGCGCGGTGCGCTGGGCCGCCGCGAGCTGGCAGTCGGTGAGCCACGCGGCCAGGTGTGGAAGTCGACCCGGTCCCGTCGCTCGTCGCGCACGCGTGCCGTGTGCGCGGAACGGGGGTCATCTAGACCGGCCGGCCAGGAGCGCCAGTCGGGGCCGTACACCTCGGCGAGGGCGCACCAGGTGGCGTGGTCCACCAGCGCCTGCCCGCGCTCGGCCAGAAAATCGCCGTAAGCGGCCCGGCGCCCGGGGCCGAGCGGCACCGAGCGCACCAGCTCCAGCGCCTCCCGCTTCAGCTCCCACACCGCGCCCCGGTCGATGTGCGCCCGGCCGCCGAGCACGCCCTGGCGCAGCGCGGCAGCGCGCCCCAGGACCACCTCGGCCCGGCGCCGCTCCTCCTGACCCAGATACGCGAACTCGGGGATCTCCTCGACCCGCAGGTGCACCGGATCGGGGAAGCGGCGAGAGGAGGGCCGGCGGGAGGAGGGCCGGCGGAAGGA
>NZ_JASKYT010000258.1:0-10293 GCF_041028275.1 Streptomyces sp. PU-14G | reverse complement strand
GAAGGTGAATCTGCACAACAAGGTGCTCTCGCCCAGCTCCGGGGGGGAGGTCTTCCTCGCTCCGTTCCGTGCGGCGGCCAAGGGCGAGCTGCCGAACCCGTTCATCCTCGTCATCGAGGGCTCGATCCCCAACCAGAACATCATCGAGGGCGACGGCTACTGGACCTCCTTCGGCAACGACGAGGAGACCGGCGAGCCCCTCACCCTGAACTGGTGGCTCGACCGGCTCGCGCCGCGGGCCTGGGCGGTGGTCGCGGCGGGCACGTGCGCCACCTACGGGGGCATCCACGCGATGGCGGGCAACCCGACCGGGTGCATGGGGCTCGCGGACTACCTGGGCTGGGACTTCAGGTCCGAGGGCGCGCTGCCGATCGTGAACGTGCCCGGCTGCCCGATCCAGCCGGAGAACTTCATGGAGACGCTCACCTGGGTGCTCTACCACGCGGCCGGCGCCGCCCCGCCCCCGCCGCTGGACCACATGCTGCGGCCCCAGTGGCTGTTCGGGAAGACCGTGCACGAGGGGTGTGACCGGGCGGCCTACTACGAGCAGGGCGACTTCTCCAAGGACTACAACTCGCCCAAGTGCCAGGTGAAGATCGGCTGCTGGGGCCCGGTCGTCAACTGCAACGTGCCCAAGCGCGGCTGGATGTCGGCGGTCGGCGGCTGCCCGAACGTGGGCGGCATCTGCATCGGGTGCACCATGCCGGGCTTCCCCGACGCGTTCATGCCGTTCATGGACGAGCCGACCGGCGGCAGCCTCTCCTCGATCCTCATCAAGCCGTACGGAGCCTTCATCCGCCGGATGCGCGGCCTGACCAACATCGCCGTCAACCAGGAGCCCAAGTGGCACCACAACGGCCCCGAACTGACCAGCGGCTACGACCCGCACTGGCGCGCCTGAGCGACCACCACCGCGTACCCCCATCGCGACCGACGAGGTAAGGACTGACATGACGGCAACCGCGGCCCGGCCCCAGGCGCAGCGCAAGACACCGCAAGTGGTGGACATGTCCTGGGACCCGATCACCCGGATCATCGGCAATCTCGGGATCTATACGAAGATCGACTTTGCCAACCGGGAAGTGACCGAGTGCCGCAGCACCTCGTCGCTGTTCCGGGGCTACTCGGTCTTCATGAAGGGGAAGGACCCGCGGGACGCCGGTTTCATCACGAGCCGCATCTGCGGCATCTGCGGCGACAACCACACCACCTGCTCCAACTACGCGCAGCAGATGGCGTACGGGGTCAAGCCGCCGCCGCTGGCCGAGCACATCACCAACCTCGGCGAGGCGGCCGAGTACATGTTCGACCACACCATCTTCCAGGACAACATGGTCTTCGTCGACTTCTGCGAGGCCATGGTCAAGATCACCAACCCGGGTGTGCTGGCCAAGGCGGAGCAGACCGCCTCCCCCCGCGGGCACATCCACGGCTACCGCACCATCGCCGACATCATGCGGGCCTTCAACCCCTTCGAGGGCGCGGTCTACAAGGAGGCGCTGCACGTCAGCCGCGTCACCCGGGAGATGTTCTGCAAGATGGAGGGCCGCCACGTCCACCCCTCCACGCTGTATCCGGGCGGCGTGGGCACCATGCCGGAGCCGACGACCTTCACCGACTACCTCACCCGGCTGATGAAGATCCTCGACTTCGTCAAGAAGTCCGTCTCCATGAACGACGACGTCTTCGACTTCTTCTACGAGGCGCTGCCCGGCTACGAGGAAGTGGGCAGGCGCCGCACGATGCTCGGGTGCTGGGGTGCCTGGCAGCACTACCAGACGTGCGACTACCGGTACGAGAACATGAACACCTGGGGCAAGGCGATGTACGTCACCCCGGGCATCATCGTCGACGGCGAACTGGTCACCAACAACCTCGTCGACATCAACCTCGGCATGCGCATCCTGCTCGGCTCCTCCTACTACGAGGACTGGGTGAACGAGGAGCCGCTCGTCACCCACGACCCCCTCGGCAACCCCGTCGACATGCGCCACCCCTGGAACCAGACGACGGTACCGGCGCCGCAGAAGCGCGACTTCGACGACAAGTACAGCTGGGTGATGAGCCCCCGCTGGTTCGACAAGAAGAGCGGCGAGCACCTCGCGCTGGACACCGGCGGCGGCCCGCTGGCCAGGCTGTGGTCCACCGCGCTCAACGGTCTGGTGGACACCACCTACGTCAAGGCGACAGGACACAGCGTCAAGATCACGCTGCCCAAGAGCAGCCAACTGCCGGAGATGACGCTGGAGTGGAAGATCCCCAAGTGGTCCAACACCCTCGAACGCGACCGGGCGCGCCCCTACTTCGTCGCCTACTCGGCCGCCATGGCCTTCGAGTTCCTCGACCGGGCCATGGAACTGGTCAGGGCCGGCGACACGAAGATCTTCAACGACTTCGAGCTGCCGGAGGAGGGCATCGGCTGCGGCTTCCACGAGGCGGTCCGCGGTGTGCTCTCCCACCACCTGGTGATCAAGGACAAGAAGATCGCCAACTACCACCCGTACCCGCCCACCCCCTGGAACGCCAGCCCGCAGGACCACTACGGCACCCCGGGCCCCTACGAGGACGCCGTCACCGGGCAGCCGGTCTTCGAGGAGAACGGCCAGGACGACTTCAAGGGCATCGACATCATGCGCACCGTCCGCAGCTTCGACCCCTGCCTGCCGTGCGGCGTGCACATGTACCTGGGCAAGGGCAAGGAACTGCGGCAGATCCACTCACCGACGTTCGGGGCCTCGGCGACCGGAGCCGGCCATGGCTGAGGACCGGGCTGCGACGGCGTCGGGGCACCGGCTGGCGGACGCGGACATCGAAGCGCGCCTGACACGCCTCGACGTACTCCTCGAACGGGTCGAGGGCGTGGCGGGCCCCACCGCCGAGGCCGCGTTGGAGGCCGTACGGGGTCTGACACAGGTCTACGGCGAGGCGCTGGCCCGCGTCCGCGACCTCGCAGGACCCGAACTGACCGGAGCGCTCACCGGCGACCGGCTGCTGCACCATCTGCTGGTGCTGCACCGACTGCACCCCGACCCGGTGGAGCAGCGCGTCGCCGACGCCGTCGACGAGCTGCGCGCCGCACTCGCGCGGCGCGGCGCCGACGTGGAACTCGTGGGCGTTGAGGCGGGCGTGGCCTCGGTACGGGTGACGGCCAAGGGGTGCGGGACCTCCGCGTCCGCCGTCGAGGAAGCCGTGCGCGAGACACTGCTCGCGGCAGCCCCCGAACTGACCGCCGTCCAGCGCGTGGCGAGCGAACCGGCGCCCGCGTTCGTCCCGCTGGCGGACATGCTGCCCACCGCCGCGCCGGCCGCGGGGGCCTCGTGACCTCCGGCGCGCTCGCCCGTGTCATCCGCGGGGCGGCGGAGCGCGGCGGCCCGGCGCCCGACGCCGAACGCTGCGACCTGTGCGGCGCCCCGGTCCCGGCCGACCACAGGCACCTGCTGAACACCGGGGCCGACGCGGGGACGGCGCCCCCACCGACCGGCGAGGCGGACGCCGGTGCAAGCGGTGGGGCGGATGCGGGTGCAAGCGGTGGGACGGATGCCGGGGTGGGCGCCGGTCCGGTCCCGCCTGGGGTGGGGCCGGCGGCGGGCCGCATGCTGTGCGCCTGCCGGCCGTGCTCGGTGCTGTTCGCCCGGGAAGCGGCCAGCGAGGGCCACTACCGGCTGATCCCGCAGCGGCGCACCCGGCTGGAACCGGTCTCCACGGCGGCCTTGGGGGTGCCGGTCGGCCTCGCGTTCTTCGTCCCGCACGCCGACGGCCGTGTCCACGCGCACTACCCGAGCCCCGCGGGACCGACGCAATGGGAACTCGACCCCGAGGCGTGGCAGGAAGCCGTGCGGGAGAGCCCGCCGCTGGCGACGCTCGCCGCCGACGTCGAGGCGCTGCTCGTCAACACCGTTCAGGGCCGACGAGAGCACTGGATCGTCCCGGTCGACGACTGCTTCCGCATGGTCGCCGTCGTCCGCAGGGAGTGGCGGGGCCTCACGGGCGGCAGCCGCGTGTGGCCCGAGATCGACAGGTTCTTCGCCGAGTTGACCGAACGGTCGGGGTGACGCCGCCGAAAGCCGCGGCGGCGTCTCAGGCGCAGGCGACGTACGAGGAGACAACCAGCCAAGGAGGATCCCATGGGCCGTATCAGGGTCGGAAAGCCCCAGGTGAAACCGGACGCTTCGACGCACGTCTTCGGCATCCACCAGGGCAACAAGGGGCCGTACCGCCGCCAGCCCGGTCACCACGAGGACGGCACCGCGGACGCCCGGCGCTCGACGGGCATCCACTGGAAGAAGCACAACGCCATCATGAAGATCATGCCGAACATCTCGCCCGGCTGAGGAGCAGCACCATGCAGCGACGACGTACGCGACCGACCGACACCGCGGCGCCACTCCACCGGCCCTGCTGGGCACGACGCGTCCTGTTCGCCCAGGTCGCGGTGGTCGGGGCGCTCGCCGCGGGCATCCTCGTGCGGGAGCTTCCTGGTGCGGTGCGGGAAGTGCGGATCTGGCGGATGGTCGGCTTCGGCTCCGGGTCCCGGCACCCCCGCTGACCCGCCCGCCTTGGCCACGGCCGGTCTGCCGCGGCTGGTCCGCCACGGCCGGTCTGCCCCGCCACGGCCGGTCTGCCCCGCCACGGCCGGTCTGCCCCGCCATGGCGGGTCCGCCCCGCCACGGCGGGAGGGGGCGGCCCCCTGCGCCGCGCTCGTGCCCGTGCGCGTAACCGCGCTCGTATCCGCGCCCCGCACCGTCCCCCGGGCGGTAGGCGTCGAGCGGGCACGACGGGGTACTCCGTCGTCGTCACAGCCGTCGTGGCCGTCGCCGGGCCGGGGCGGCGCGACTCCCGACACGAGCGAGGGGGCAGGGGCGTGAGGGCGAGGGTCGACCACCGCAGGACACCGGCACTGCTGGCGACGGGTCTGCTGTTCGTCGCCGGATGCGGCGCGCACGGTACCTCACACGCGTCGGCGCCCGAGGTCGCCGTGGTGCGCACCGGCACCCCGGTACACGAACCGGTGTGGTCCGGCGAGGAGAGAGCGCTGGTCGCGCTCGCCGAGAAGTCCCCGCAGGTCGTCAGGGTCGATCCGCCGCGGGAGTTGGCCGACGCACCGCGCACCGCACACACCGCACGGTCGAAGACCTTCCCCAAGCTGGGACGGAACCTGGCGCTGCCACCCGGAGACGACACCTCGGGCGTCGCCTACGTGGCACTGCCCGACCGCGACCGGATCGCCGCCCTGGACGTCTCCGACATGAGGACCGTCGAGACCCGCCGGGCCGGCGACGCACCCTCCTACCTCGCCACCGACACCGGCCCCGACCTGGCGCTGGCGCTGTCCGCCGACGGCAGCACCGTCAGCGGCACCGACCTGCACGGAAAACCGGGCGGAGGCGACGACGTGGTGGCCTCCCAGCGCGTCGGCCTCGGGCCCACCGGGGAGATCGACGGCCCGGACAGGGGGCAGCAGATCGAGTACTACGCCGTCGCGCCAGACCGCGTCACCCACTACAAGGGCTCCCGCTCGGACGTGAAGGAGACGGGCAGCCTTCCCCTGCGGGCCGAGAAGAGTGCAGGGGACAAGACGAAGGTCTCGCGGCTCTACGTCGCCGAGAAGGGCAGCGACCGGCTGCTGGCCGTGGACGAGAAGCGGTCCAGCAAGGGCCTGCACGTCGTGGCGAGCCGCCACATGGGACAGCCGGTGCGCCACCTGGACGCCGACGAGAGGCGGCTCTACGCGGTGACCGACTCCCGCCTGACCGTCCTCGCGACGAACAGCTTCACCGGCTTCGACGACGGCACGTTCGACGTCGTCGACACCATCGACTACCGCTCGGCTCTGGATCGCCCGGAGCTGCGCAAGGCACCCGTCTCCGGCATCGCGGTCGGCGGCGACCGCGTCTACCTCACGCTCAAGGGAGTGCCGTACATCCTCAGCATCGCCAAGCCCCACCTGTGACGGACGCCGGCAGGGCGGGCATCGGCACGCGCACCGGTGATCGCACTGGTCGGGACACGACAGCGACCACGCGCCCACGGGCAAGAGGCGACCACGCGCCCACGGGCAAGAGGGAGGACACCTCGCCATGAACAACGACCGGCACGTCGGCCTCGGCACCGGCCTCGGTCTCGATGTCGACCTCGACACCGACGTCGCACGGCACCCCCAGCGCGTCAGCGGCGTCTCGGCCGACCTGGAGCAGGCCTTCGCCGTCCTACGGCAGCTGCGCGAGCTGGCCGGGGACCCCTCGGCCGCCCAGGACGACGAGAGGGTGTACGACTTCAGCATCCGCTGGGGGACGCTGCTGAGCGGACGGCTGGAGCGCCTCGCCCATTACGCGGCGCGCGGGGAACTCACCCGCGAGCAGGCTGAGCGCTACCAGGCACTGCGCAGCCGGCTGCGGGACGCCGCGCCGCTGGCCGAACGACTCGACCTGGCCGGCCCCGGGGTCGTCCCGCACCTCACTCTTCCGGGTTCCCCGCGCCCATGAACTCCTCCTGTCCGAGCGTCACCCCGGTACGCGGCAGCGGGCACTTGGGGTTGGCACAGCGCAGCGCGACCAGGTAGGCGTCCTGGGCCTCGTCGAGGAAGAGGAAACCGAGGTAGAGCGCCTCGCCCACCTCGAAGCGGCCACGCCGGCAGTGCGGACACCGCAGCTTCCTGTCCCGCAGCGCCCGTTGCACCCGTTCGCGCTGTCCGGCGTCCAGGACCGTGAGCTCCGGCCGGATGTCCTGCACCACGCGCTTGCCGTGCCCGCCACGCTCGCCGACGGCGCCCCGACGAGCGCCGTCGCCCCGTGGCCGGCCGCCGTGCTCTCGCCGGTCGCCGTCCTCTCGCCGGTCGGTGTCCCGCCGGTCGCCGTCTCGCGGCCGGTCGCCGCGTCGCCGCAGGCGGTCGGCGGCTCGCTGCGCGGTGGTCATCGCGGTGGTCATCGCAGTGGTCATCGTGGTGGTCACACCTCCACGTCCTTGTCGTAGAAGACGTTGTCCTCACGCCAGCCGCCCATGCCCTTGCCGATGCACGAGTAGCCGGAGACGAACTCGATCCGCTCGATCCACTTGGCCATCTTGAAGCCGACCTGCGTCTCCACCCGCAGCCGCAGCGGCGCTCCGTGCTTGATGGGCAGGGGACCGCCGTTCATCTCGTACGCCAGCAGCGTCTGCGGCTCGCGGGCCAGCTCGAGGTCGACGACCTCGTAGAACTGCCCCGCCCCCTCCGCGCCGGGCTCGTCACGTCCGGTGTCCTGCATGGTCAAGAAGCACAGGTGACGCGCCTGCGGCAGCGGACGGACCAGCTCGACCACTTCGCGCAACGGCACGCCGCCCCACTCACCGATGCTCGACCAGCCCTGCACGCAGTTGTGCAGCACCCGCTGGCTGTGCGGCTCCCGCAGCGCGCGCAGATCGTCCAGCGTGAGAGTCATCGGGCGCTCGACCAGGCCGCCGATCTCCAGCCTCCAGTCGGCGAAGTTGTGCACGGCCATCAGCTTGTACTCGGTGCTGCACGGCGGCTTCCCGTTGACCCGGTGCTCGACCGAGAGCTTGGAGCGCGAGTAGTCCTGCCGGGAGATCAGCCGCCGCAGCACCAGGCGCCGGAAACTGTTCACGACAAAGCCCAGCCCCTGTTGCACCCTGCGGGGACTGCGGAGGCTGACGACTGTCGCGACGACGTGGACCAGGACGACAGCCGCCAGAACGCCCAGCGAGAGCCACAGCGCCGCGTTCAGGTCGCGGACCTCACCGAAGAGCATCAGCGCGTTGAGCTCCGGCCACCCCCAAGAAACGATCATCGTGAGGTGGACGGCGATGAAGACGAGGAAGGCCACCAGGCCGAGGAAGTGCAGGCTGCGCGCCGCCTGCCGGCCTCCGAACAACCGCACGTAACGGGGGAAGCGCGCCTCGACCGCCGGGGACTGCGCGGCGCCGGTGAGGATCTGGAACGGCGCCAGCAGGAAGATCACCCCCGCGTACGCGAGCTTCTGCAGAGCGTCCAGCGGCTGGCCGGGCAGCAGCGGCGGCAGATCGAAGCTCAGATACGTCATCAGGTCGTCCCAGGCCGTCGGGAAGATCGACCAGGACGTGGGCATGTAGCGGTGCCACTGGCCCGTGGCGAACAGCAGAACGACGTACACCAGACCCGTCAGTATCCAGCCGATCACACTGACGAAGTGCCAGTGCCGCCCCATCCCCAGCTGCCTGTGCCCCGGCAACGAGACGATCGACGAGTAGCTCTCCTCCTCGTCCAGCGTGTCGTAGAGCTTGTCCTTGGGCATCCGCTTGCGCGTGAAACGGGCCCACTCCGTGCCCGGCCGGCTGTCGTTGCGCCAGTACAGCTTGGGATGCGTCGCGATGATCTCGATGCCGCTGCGGATCAGCAGGGTCAGGAACAGGACGTTCAGCCAGTGCTCCACGCGCAGCCACACCGGGAAGTCGAGCTGTTGCACGGGCCTCTCCTTGGCGGTCGTCAGCGGAACGTGAAGTCAGTGGTGCCAGTGCCTCGTGTCCGGGACGGCCACGTTCAGGCCCATGAGGACGGAGGCGTGGAGAGCGAGAAAGCCGCCCGCCAGGATGAGGGTGACGGTGCCCAGGGGGTGATCCCAGCGGCCCTGCACCTCCGGCAGCCCGGGCAGCCCCGCCACTCGGCCGGCCAGATACCCGACGGCCGACACCGTCGAGACCAGGCTCCCCAGCGCCCACCCCGCCCGGGTCAGTACACGGCGCACCCCGGCCACCACGCCCACCGCGGCGAGGAACGCGCCGGACGCCAGCACCACCAGGCAGACCGTCAGATAACCCGGCCGGTCCGCCGGGTAGCCGGTGATCGCCTGGTAGAGGCGGGCGGTCGCCGTGCCGAGGAGCAGCAGCACTCCGCAGCCGCTGGTCAGCCGGGGCAGATCGAAGGCGAAGTACCGGGAGAAGGAGAGCAGCCTGCCCATCCCGGAGTACCGGAGCGCGGCGTTCTTCAGCGCGGCTCTCCCGGGCGCCGGGCTGGACGGCGCGGGCTCCTCGGGCGCGGCGTCGCGCCGCTCTCGTTCCCCTGACGCTCGGACACGGACCGTCTGCACCATGGACGGCGGGTCACCGGGCGGCAGCGACCCAAACGGAGAAGTGCCGGGTGGCGGCGATCCGGACGGGGAAGTGCCGGGTGGCGGCGACCCGGGCGGAGAAGTGCCGCGCCCCCTCACTCCGGGTCTCACGCCGGTGGGCCGTCGGACGGCGGGTCCCCGGGGGGAGGACGCTGGTCGAACTCGACGGTGACCGTCTCGAAGCTCTTGAAGGTCTCCGTCGTCGCATACGAGGCGTACGCCTTCCGGTCGGCCCAGTTCAGCCACACCCGGTCCGTGAACGGAGTCAGCAGGCTGCGCGGCCACAGCCGGTGCGTGCGCACCACGCTCACCTCCGCGGCCAGGACGAAGATGAGAGCACCCAGATACATCCAGCCCAGCAGACCCAGCACGATCCCGAACATGCCGTAGGTCGCGCTGGCACCCCGCAGCACACTGGTGGCGTAGTAGCCGCCTCCCCACTGGAGCGCCTGCCAGGCGCAGGCTGCCCCCAGGGACTCGACCCACAGCCGCCGCAGCGGCACCTGATGGTGGGTGAGGAAGGTGTAGGTGGCCAGCAGCAACGCCGTGTTCACGGCGACGGCCACCGCGGTGATCGCCGTCCGCAGCCCCGTCCCCAGCTCCGTGCCGAACGTCTGCGACTCCGAGGCCGCCACCGACAGCAGCAGCGTCACGCACAGGCCGGCCGCGACCGTGGTCAGAAAGAACATGCCCTTGAGCCGCGACCGGAACGGGTTGTGCCGGCGGTGCCGGGGCACCGCCCATATCTTGTTGAGGCTGTACTGGGCGGCCTGCGCCGCGCCCAGGCTGCCGTACAGGCTCCCCATCACACCGATCGCGAGGGCGATCCCGTTGCTGCGGAACGGGTGGATACGCCCCCGCAGCTGGTCCCCGAGCACCGGGAACTCGCCGAGGACCGAGTTCAGCAGCCTTCGCTGGAGATCCGGGTTGTCCTCGAGGAACGCTCCCAGGCCCGAGACGAACAGCAGTAGCACAGGAAAGATCGACAGGAACGTGTAGTACGTCAGCAGAGCGACCAGGTAGAGGGCCTGGTCATCGAAGACCTTGTAGACGACGGCGAGGGGCCCTCCGACCCAGCGGTGCCGCTGCTGGAAGGCGTCGAGCCGCTGCGCCGTACCGCTGCCCATGGGGCTCCAGCCGCCTCCTCCCAGACAGACCGTCTCACTCCAGCTCCCGACCGTCTCACTCCAGCCAAGCCCAGTCGGCCCGGCTGCGC
>NZ_JASKYT010000257.1:0-10223 GCF_041028275.1 Streptomyces sp. PU-14G | reverse complement strand
GGTGCGGTGCGTTCGCCGGAGGGGCCGGAGGAGCCAGGCGCCTGCCCTGCGGGGAAGACCGGGACGGACCGACCGGCGGCACCCGCCCGCCCGGGCCGCGCGTCAGCCCGATCGGACCGCGCGTCCGCGTGTCCCGGCCGCGGGTCCGCGTCCCCCGGCCGCGCGTCCGCCTGTCCCCGCCGGGGGTCCGCGAGGCGCGCGGCGGAGGCGGCGAACGCCTGGGCGGCCAGGGCACGGTGCAGGTCCTGCCGGTGCGCCTGGGGAGCGGACGGCGTCCGGGGCGGCACGCCCGAACCCGGCACGGGGTGCGGGGCCCGGGCGGCGGGCTCGCCGTCCGCGCCGTCGCGCGGGTCCGCGGCAGGGGCGAGGACGATCCGCATGCCGCGGTTGTCGGCGAGGCTGGCCAGCACCTCGTCCAGGGCGGCCAGTTCGCGCAGGGCGGCCCGCAGCCGGTCGGCGCCGGCCCCGGCCCCGGAGGGCGTCGGCGGCGAGGCCTCCAGCTCGCGGATCAGCGGGCTGACCCGTACCCAGGTGTTCTCGCCCCCTCCGGTGGCGAGCTGCTGGTCGAGGGAGCGCAGGGAACCGGCGAAGACCTCGGTGACCCGGTCGACGCGGGCGCGCAGCTCAGGGGCGGTGTCGAGGTCGACGTCCGCCGCCGCGGCCAGCGAGCGCGCGTGCCGGGTGGCGGCGCCCAGCAGCGCCAGCAGGTTGTCCCCGGTGCGTCCCCGGGCGCCCAGCGGCATGCGCACCAGCGGGCGGACGACGGACTGCATCTGGTACAGCGCGGCGTCCACCGCGCGAGCCGCGCCGCGCAGCCGGATGGGGGCCTCGGGCTCCTTCCAGCGGGTGGCGACCTGCTCGATCAGGTCTTCCAGCGCGGACAGGTAGCCGCGTGCTGCCTCCCGCTGCACCTTCCTGGTGGCGACGGGGAAGACCGCGGCGGCGCACGCGGTGGCGATCAGCACGCCGAGACCGTTCTCGACGAGGCGCTCGGTCAGCAGCCGGTCCATGCCGTCGTACGGGGTGGTCAGCCCGTACAGCTGGGTCAGCGCGACGACCAGGCCGACGACCCACAGCGCGTACGCGCGGGACATGCCCCAGGCGCCGAACGTGATGCCCGCGACGATGACCGTCAGCATCGCGTAGACGTGCCCGTGTCCGACGGCGTGCAGCAGCGCGATGCCGATGACCGCGCCGATGACGGTGCCCACCATGCGGTGAGCGAACTTGCGCAGCCGCTCGTGGGTGGTATTGGTGCCGAACAGGGTGATCATCACGCCGATCAGGCCCCAGTAGAACCGCTGCCCGTTGATGGCGTCGGCGAGCGGAATGGTGAGCGCGGCGGCGAGTCCTGCGGCCAGCGGTGCCCTCAGATACGGGACGGCACGGCGCCAGCCGGTGTCCGGGACCTGCGCCTCGGCGACCCGCTGCGCGGCAGGTCCGGACGCGGCGGGGCGCCCGCGCTCCAGCAGGACGGTCTGCTTGAACGGCACCTTGGCGCGGGCGGTCGGCGAGTTCCAGCCCAGATTCAGCCAGCAGGCCAGGGCGTCGGCGAGTGCGTCCAGCAGATCGGCGACACGACGGGCCGCGGCCCGCACCTCGGCCTCCTCGCCGCCCCCGTACTCCTGCGCCGCGTCGGTGTCCATGAGGGGCGCGGTCGCCTGCTGGCGGATCAGTTCCGCCGCGGGGCGCAGCGCGTCGGCCCGGCCCAGGTGGGTGTCGCGGGCGAGGACGAGCCCGACGACCAGCGCCTCACGCAGACGGGAGGGCACGTGCCGCTGCGTGAGCTGCTGGGTGGCCTGGCCGATGCCCTGGAGCGCCAGCTCGGCGTCGAAGAGGTACTGGTGCAGCAGCTCCGCCGACTCGGGCTCCGCGGCGACCTCGGGTTGGGCGAGGTTGCCGTCGATGGTGAGGGTGGTCACGTTGAGCCGCCGCAGGGCGCGGCGCATGCGGCGGGTGGCGACGGCCGCGTCGGCGTCCGGGTCCAGCGCGGTGGCGGCGGCGTCGGCCACCCGGCGCGCCTCGACCACGAAGGCGCGCTGGGTGCGCAGCAGGTCCTCGCGCGGCATCGGATAGCACAGCAGGAGCCGCACGCCCAGGACGGCGACCGCCGTGGTGACGGCGATGACGAACAGCCAGCCGCACGAGTGCAGCGGGATGGGCGTCATCATCCCGACCATGAAGGCGTTGAACATCATCATGCCGGTCAGCAGCGCGATCGTGCCGAACTTGAGCAGGAAGAACAGCAGGGCTATCGCGACGCCCATCAGGCACAGTTCGAGCACCCGGTCCTGGTGGAGCCAGGCGGAGACCGGCAGGATCGCGGAGTAGGGGATCGGCAGCCACAGGATGGCGCGGGTCAGCCGCAGCGGGGTGTTCTCCGCGACAGCGAACGAGCTCATCAGCCCGATCATGCCGCCGACCATCATGCCCAGCATGGCCGAGACCCCGGTGGCCACGGACATGCCGTATCCGACGGCCAGGGCGACGACCATCGAGGTCAGCGTGCGCCAGCCGGCCTGGAGCTGGCCGAGCCCCGGGTCGGCGGCCAGGACCCAGTCCCACCAGTGGCGTGGCCCGCTCACCCGGCGGGGGGCGTGCAGGACGGCTGCGCCGGGCTCGCCGTCCGGGTCGGTGCCTGCGCCCGTGCCCGCTCTCGTGCCCGTGCCTGTGCCCGCTCCTGTGCCTGTGCTGGGGCCCGCGCCGTCACCGGCATCGCTGCCGCCCGTGCCGGCGGGCCCCTCGCTGCCGGGGGAAACGCGTGCTGTCTGCTGGGGGGTCATGGTGGCTGATGTGCTCAACTGGCCTCCGATTCCAGGGACGTCAGGAGGGTGCACACGGCTTCGCGGGCGACCGCGACGGTGTGCTCGGGGTCGTCGGCGTGCGCGTGGAGCCCTTCGAGCAGGGCGGCGGCCATGCGCCGGCGCCCCCGCTCCAGCAGCTCCCGGCCGAGCGGGGTGAGGTGGGCCTCGGTGGCGCGGCCGTCCCGAGCGCAGGACCTGCGCTCGACCAGCCCGCGCGTCTCCAGCTCCTTGAGGACGGTGGTGACCCGCGGCTGGGTCAGTCCGGTGTGCGAGGTCAGCTCGGACACCCGGCGCGGACCTTCTTCCAGGGCGTCCAGTGCGGTGGCCGAGCTGCGGGGGAGCCCGAAGTCGCCGGTCCGGAACAGGAGCCGGGAGAGCCTCCCGATACCGCTCAGCAGACCACGCGCTGCCTGCTCGATCCGCTGCTCGTCGTCTGTCGACGAAGTTTGCATTCTTTAAATATATAAGCGAACGATGGAAACTGCTTGCCATTTACACCTTTCGGTGCTGTGGAAGTCGTCACATGCGTGAGGGCTGGCTTGCGCGGCGCGTACCGCCGGAGGGGCTTCGCCCACCCCCGGCCCCCCATCCGACTTTGCGTTCCTTTTGCAAACTGGCGTGGCTCGCGCGGCGCATCCTGCGGTGGCGCCCACGGTGGCGCCCCTTGCGGCTACGCTGCCTCGTGCCCGGCGAGCAAGTCCGCAACCTCCGGAACGTCCGCGTATCGCCGAAGGCTCGTCAGTACGACGCGAACCCGTTCCGCTGTCCGTTCGCTGCTCACCTCAGAGGAGAGACTGATGACCCTCTCCGCCGTTTCCGCCGCAGCCTCCGGCTCGTTGGCGTCCGCGTAGGCAACGGCAAGCCACGACAGGTAGAGAGCCATTTCTCGCGTGTGTGTCGCGTCGTACGCGTTGAGTACGTCTCTGAGTAGAGGGACCGCGCGCAACGGGCGGCGCAGTTCGGTATACACACGGGATTCCATGACGCGCAGTTCCCCGGCGTCCACCCAGTACAGGTATGCGGGCGCTTCGCTGCCTCCCCCGTCCTCGCCGAGTGCTTCCGACGCCTCTTTCAGGGCCCGAATGGCCTGTCGCGCGTTGTCGACGCCCCCCGCCTTCGTGTGGGCCCAGGCAACGCGGTCCAGGTACAACGCACGCGCTTTCGGCGCTGCCGCTTCTCCTGCGCCGTGCAACGCCGCCCTGGCCAGCAAAAGGCCCTCTTCTTCCCGCCCTGTGTTGCTGAATTGGTAGGCGAGTGATCCGGCAACGTTCCCGGCCAACGTGTGGTCCCCTGCCTGCCTGGCCGCGCTCATCCCCAGCCTGTAGATACGCTCCGCCTCGCCGTACTGCCCCGCGTCACTGGCGACCCACCCGGCAATCTGCGCCAACTCGCCGATCTGTCGCAGGAGCTGTCGGCCAACCTCCGCCGTGTGGGTGCCTTCCCGATACAGTCGTACAGCGGAACGCAGCTCCCGCAGCGCCGGCCGGATGAGGTCACCGCCGGCCAGTACGTCGTCAGCGAGGCGGAGACCGTGCACGCGCTGTTGCAGATCGACTACGTGCCCCATGCCGATGCGACGCCCCTGACGGGCGTTGAGAGGGCTCAGGGGGTCATCGCCCTCGGGTAGAAAGTCGGCCAGTGTCGGCACCGGATTTCCCACAGACGTGGGCTCCTGCGGCGCCCTGAGCACGTCCACGGGAGTGGACAGTGCGGCAGCGATGAATGGCAGCCATTCCCGGGGTTTGCGCTTCCCCGTCTCCCAACGGCTGACTTCCTGCCGCCCGACAGGATCACCCTGGACTCGCGCGGCACGGCATACCTCACGCGCCAGGCGTGCCTGGCTCCACGCCCGTGCCTCTCGCTCGCGCCGGATGTTGGCCCCGATGTCGTTGCCCATATGCCCATTCTGGCCGACAACTGGCCTACGGGAGGCCGCTATTCGGGCGCCTACGGCGCACGGAGGCTTGTAGCGACAGGGCCCCCGCGACCGCGTGACCGGTCCGGGGGTGTGGCCACCGACTTATGGGAGTCGCCGACATGGAAGACGTTACCGGCACGCGCGATCCGCGTGTACGAAAAAGCTGTCTGGATTGCGCGTGGTACCGGGCGCAGCTCTCGCGGGGTGACACGGACGAGATCACGGCGGACATCTCCGCGCTGTTCGAACGGCATCTGCGCGAGGGGCGCCACGCACAGCGAACCGTGCGGAGCGTACCGACATGTGGAAGCTAGGCGCACCAGTGCGTGACGTTCGTACCGGCGCGGCGGGAACAATCGCTCAGATCACCGGGCCCGCGCCCCACATCTACCGCCTGGCCGTGCCCGTCCCCGTCGGGCCTCCGCTGGCTCTCTACCGCTACGGGGACGAGCTGCGCCCCCTGCCTCCGGCTGCGGGCGCGGATGTGCCGCCGCGTTCCCGGTACAGGGTCGAAGTGGCCGACGGCCGCTCGTACCTGATCGACCCCGCCGGTCACCTGGTGCACACCCCGGACGGGCGTGCGCACTGGCCGGACGAGTCGACGGCGCAGGCGGTCGCCGACGAGTTCAACGGCTGACGCGGCAAGCAGTCCCATTCGTGCGCTACCTCTGGGGCGCACGGATGGTGCTCATGTCGTCAGCGGCGATTCGCGCGAATGCCTCGGAATCCGAGCACGCCGATCGCCGTGCCCAGCAGGAAAGAGACGATGGCGAGTGTCAGGTGAACCCAGAAATAGCCGGTCGGATCCCCGTTGTCGAAAGCCAGGCCGCTGGCGTCCTTGAACAAGTTCTTGGCGAACGTGATCCATACCACCCAAGACCAGACGCCGAAGGCGAACAGGAACCAGGAAACCAGGCGTCCGATCTTCATGGGTTGTTCCTTTTCGTTCAGGGGCTTGCGGCACCACCGTACGCACACGCCTCCCCGCAGGTCGCCGCCAGGGGTCCCACACTGCCGGCGAGCAGCGGACAGGCGTTCGGCGGCGCCGGCCGACCGGCTACCTTGGAGCCACCTGCTGCCGGCGATCACCAGCCGGGAACGGCGATCGGTCTGATCGGCCGGAGAGGCCTGAGGGCGGCCCGGCGCAGCTGACGGGGGGTGGCAGGCCCGAGAGCGAGGGGGAGGAACAGCCATGGCGGCTGTGTTCGTACTGGTGGGGCTCGTCGTGCTGGGCGCGCTCGTGGGTGCCCACCTCCACCTGTGGCGGCGCTTCGTCCGCGACGTGGCGGCGCCCGGCGGCTGGTGGCGGCGCACCGGAACGGTCCTGGCGGTGCTGCTGCCGCTCACCACGGTCGGCGCCCTGGTATCCGGCCGCGCCGGAGCGCCCTTCCTGCTCGAACAGATCCTCGCTTGGCCCGGCTATCTGTGGCTGGCCTGCCTGCTGTACCTGATGCTGGCGCTGCTCGCCGCGGAGTTGGTGCGGTTCGTGCTCAGGCGCACGGCCTGGGGGCGGGCGCGGGCCGCCACCCCCCGTACCGAAGGTCCGGCCCCGGCACCCGTGCCGGAGCCGGTGCCGTCGGAGACCGACCCCGCGGGCGCCGACGGCACCGCCGCCGACGGCACCGGCTCCCTCGCCGTCCCCCTCTCCGCCCCCGTGCCCACCCGCCGGGTCTTCCTCGCCCGTACCCTCGCGGTCACCGCCGGGGCCGCCGGGCTCGGCACCACCGCGGCCGGGGCCTACGGCGTGCTGAACGGGCCGACGCTCAAGCACCTGACCATTCCGCTCGCCAAGCTGGACAGGAGCGCGTCCGGGTACCGGATCGCGGTCGTCAGCGACATCCACCTCGGGCCGATCCTGGGCCGCGCCCACACGCAGCGGATCGTGGACACGATCAACCGTGCCCAGCCGGATCTGGTGACCATCGTCGGGGACCTGGTCGACGGCACCGTCGCCGATCTGGGGCCCGCCGCCGAGCCGCTGCGCGCGTTGCGCTCCCGCCACGGCTCGTACTTCGTGACGGGCAACCACGAGTACTTCGGGGACGCGCACTCCTGGGTCGACCACCTGCGCGAGCTGAACGTCCACCCGCTGGAGAACGCCCGCCGCGAGCTGCCCGGATTCGACCTGGCGGGCGTCAACGACATCCAGGGCGAGGCGCAGGGCGAAGGACCCGACTACGACAAGGCGCTCGGCGACCGCGACACCTCGCGCGCCGTCGTGCTGATGGCGCACCAGCCGGTGATGGTGCACGAGGCCGCCGACCACCACGTCGATCTCCAGCTCTCCGGCCACACCCACGGCGGACAGCTGTGGCCGGGCCCCTATCTCGCCGCCCTCGCCAACCCGACCGTCGCGGGGCTGGACCGCTACGGCGACACTCAGCTGTACGTCACCCGCGGCGCCGGCGCCTGGGGCCCGCCCGTCCGCGTGGGCGCGGAATCGGACGTCACCGTCGTGACGCTGGCCGCCAAGAGCTGAGCGCGCCGCCAGCAGCTGAAGCGCGCCAGCAGGAGATCAGCGACCCCAAGAGCTGAGCTCAGCAGGGACTGAGCGCCCCCAAGCGCTGAGCGCCCACAAGAGTTGAGCGAGAGCTGAACGAGAGCTGAGCAGGGCTGCGACCTGCGCTTCAGTTCAGCAGCTTCAGCACCTTCGGCCACGAGTCGGCGCGGGCCCGCTGGTCGGCCTCGGAGGTGCGGGTGACCGCACCGTCCGCGCCGCCCTCCTGGCCGGGCTGGGCGAAGGGGAACCAGTTGACGTGGTGTCCTGCGTCCGGGTAGACGAGCTTGTCGGCGCCCTGTTCGGCCATGCGGCCCGCGGCGGCCTGCGAGCCCCACATCTTGTCGTTGCCGCCTGCGACGGCGAGCACGCTGCCGCGGACGTGGTCGAGGGGGATGGGTCCGGTGGGGATCGCCTTGCCGTGGTCGGTCCAGGCGGTGGTGCCGCTCAGGTACGGGCCGTTGACCTTGGACGAGGGCGCGTACGCGATGACGTCGTGGAAGACCTCGGGGCGGCGCTGGCCGAGCAGTTGTGCCGCCTCGCTGCCCCGCGAGTTGCCCATGACGGCCAGCCGGTCGGGGTCGGCCCCCTCCTGCTCGCGCAGGATCTCGCCGGCGCGGGTGAAGTAGTCGAGGTCGATGTCGTCGATGCCGTTCGGGCGGTCCGAGCCCTTTCCGCAGCGGAAGTAGCACACCGACATCGCCGGGTGGCCGTGCGAGGCGAGCAGCGCGGCGGTGTACGTTCCGGCGTTGCCGCCCTCGGAGCCGCCGAAGACGAGGACGGGCGCCTGGCGGGCGCCGCCCTTGGGCGGCAGGTACAGATCCCCGTCGACCTTGTCCTTGGCGACGGTCAGTTTGCGGTGGGTGGTGCCCTCGGTCAGCCACTGCCTCACCAGGTCGCGGCGGGCGACGCGCTGCCCCTTGTTCTTGCCGCTGGTGGCGGTCGCGGTGAATCGCACGGTGTAGGCGCGCTGCTCGGCGGGGGGCCCGGGGTGGTAGGAGAAGGCCTTGCCGCTGCCGGTCATCTTCGCCGTGCGCCCGCCGGTGGGCAGCATGCCGGACAGCAGCCGCCCGGTGCCGTCGCGGCCGAGGTCGACGGTTCCGTCGCTGTCGGCGGTGCGTGTCACCGTGGCGGCCCACGTCCCGCCGGACTGGTCCTTGGCCTGGGCCCGGACGGCGATGCGGGTGCGGGGCGTGGCTCCTTCCAGCCGCACGGTCGTGGGCTGGTCGGCGCGGGCGCGGGGGTGGTCGGTCTCGAAGCGCACCCCGTCCCGGCCCGAGGGCTTGGCCGGGCTGCCCGCCGAGGTGCCGTTGCCGTCGCTCGCGCAGCCCGCCGCGGCGAGTGCCACGACGAGGGCCGTCGCGGCGGTGGTCCGTACGTTTGGCATGCGTCCCATCCGGCGCACGATACGGTGCGGGCTCTCCCCGCGCCGTGGTCCCCCTGCCTCCGGCCTCTCCGCCCCTTCCCGCCGGATGTCGACCGCCGTGTCGGTCACCCGGGTGTGGCGCCGGTGGGCGGGCCGTCGGCCGGACGCGGGCGCGGGCGCGGGTCCTGACCCTGGTCCTGGTCCTGGTCCTGTCCCGGGTCCGGGTCCGGGTCCGGGTCCTGGCCAGGGGGTGAGGGGTGCTGCGGTGTGCCCTGCGTGTCGTGTACGGGGGGCGGGCCGCCGGGTGCGAAGCGCCGTACGGCCGGGACCGCGGCGGTGGCCGCTCCGGCCGAGGCCAGCACGGCGGCGGCCGTCAGCGGTACCGCGGTGCCCCACTGGGAGGCGGCCCAGGGTCCGAGGGCGTAGCCGACGGGCATGGCGGCGAGGGAGAGCAGCCAGTCGTAGGAGGTGACCCGGGCCAGCGCGGTGGGCGGGATGGCGTTCTGCACCGTCGTCTGCCAGGTCGGGTTGAGGTAGCCGAGCCCTGCCATGGCCACGCCGTACGAGGCGATGGTCCACGGCGCCGGCGCGGCGGCGGCGAACAGGGCGAGGGGGAGGCAGAAGAGCAGGCCGAGCAGGTTGACGGTGAGGACGGGGCGGCGCGGGTAGACGCGGGAGGAGAGCGCGTTGCCGACCAGCAGGCCCACGCCGCCGGCCTGGACGACCGCGACCCACACGCCTTCGCCGCCGAGTTGTTCCACGGCCACGGCGGGGCCGAGGACGAGCAGCACGGAGAGGGCGACGTTGTGGACCGCGTGGGCCAGCAGGCTGGGCCAGTACCAGGCGCGGCTGATCACCTGGGTCCAGCCTTCGGCGAGGTCGGCCCGGAACGAGCGGGTGGGCAGGGGCACGTGTGCGACCCGCAGCAGCGCCAGGAGGCAGGCGCTGAGGGCGAAGGTGGCCGCGTCCAGGAGGAACGCCCAGCCGGGCCCCACGGTCAGGACGAGGAGTCCGGCGAGGGCGGGGCCGCCGAGTCTGCTGGCGCTCTCGGCGGTGGCGACCAGCGCGTTGGCCCGTTGCCTGCCTGCCGCGGGGACGGTGCCGGTGACCAGCGGGTAGAGGCAGGGCATGGCGAAGGCGGAGGCGGCGCCGCCCACTGCTTCGGCGGTGGCGAGTACCGCCAGCGAGGGTTCGCCGCCGAGGAGTTGCAGGCCGACGAGGAGTTGTGAGGCGCACCGTACGAGGTCGGTCGTCAGGGCGACGGTGCGGGCGCGGAAGCGGTCGGCGAGGACGCCGCCGACGGGCAGGAGCAGCAGTTTGGGCAGCATGGCGCAGCCCAGGACGAGGGCGAGGGCCGCGGTGGATCCGGTGGCCCGCAGTACGGCGAGGCTGAGTGCGGTGGGGACGACGGCGTCGCCCAGCAGGGAGAGGGCGCGCCCGGTGAACAGGAGGCGGAAGTCGCGGTGGCGTAAGGGGTGGGGGCGGCCCCCCCCCCCCCCCCCCCCCCCCCCCCCCCCCCCCCCCCCCCCCCCCCCCCCCCCCCCCCCCCCCCCCCCCCCCCCCCCCCCCCCCCCCCCCCCCCCCCCCCCCCCCCCCCCCCCGCTGGCTTTCGCGGACGGCATGGTCGCACGGTAGGGC
>NZ_JASKYT010000256.1:0-8310 GCF_041028275.1 Streptomyces sp. PU-14G | reverse complement strand
CCGCAGGCGGTCGCCGCGAGCGTGAGCACCCCCACGGCGGCGAGCGCCCTCCTGGTCGTGGTCACGCGGGTGGCTCCACGCATGGGTGCCTCCTGGAAGCGCTGTGGGTCCGAGATCGACTCGGACCCACTTAACACCTTTTGACACCATATGCCTGGATGCCGTGCCCGGGCCCCGGAGGGCCGGAACCCGTATGGACCACACGGGCGGGCACGGCAGCTCCCGCGCGCGGTCTCAGGCCGCGGCCACGACCGCCCGCTCCTCGGCGAAGTGGCAGGCCGACGGGTGCGCGGCCCCCGACTCCGACTCCTCGAACGGCGTGGGAACCGCCAGCAGGGGCACCTCCTCGGCGCAGCGCGCCTCCGCCTTCCAGCAGCGGGTGCGGAACCGGCACCCGGACGGCGGGTTGGCGGGCGAGGGCACGTCGCCCTCCAGTACGATCCGCTCCCTGCGCCCCTCGGCGTCGGGGTCGGGCACCGGCACCGCCGACAGCAGCGCCTGCGTGTACGGGTGCGTCGGGTGCTCGTAGATCTCCTCGTCGCTGCCGATCTCCGCCATCTTGCCCAGGTACATCACGCCGACGCGGTCGGAGATGTGCCGCACGATGGACAGGTCGTGCGCGATGAACATGTAGGAGAGGCCGAACTCGTCCTGGAGGCGCTCCATCAGGTTGACGACCTGCGCCTGCACCGAGACGTCCAGCGCCGAGACCGGCTCGTCCGCCACGATGATCTCCGGACGCAGCGCCAGCCCCCGCGCGATCCCGATCCGCTGCCGCTGACCCCCGCTGAACTGGTGCGGATACCGGTTCACATACTCCGGATTCAGCCCCACCACATCCAGCAACTCCTGCACCTTGCGCCGCCGGTCCCCCTTCGGCGCCACCTCAGGATGAATGTCGAACGGCTCCCCGATGATGTCCCCCACCGTCATCCGCGGATTCAACGACGTGTACGGGTCCTGGAACACCATCTGAATGTTGCGCCGCACCGCCTTCAAAGCGCGCCCGGACAGCTTGGTGATGTCCTCGCCCTTGTAGCGGATGGTCCCGGAGGTCGGCGCCTCAAGGTTCATCAGCAGCTTGGCCACGGTCGACTTGCCGCAGCCCGACTCGCCGACGATGCCCAGCGTCTCGCCCGGGTAGAGGTCGAAGGAGATGCCGTCGACCGCCTTGACCGCGCCGACGTGCCGCTTGAAGAGGACACCCTGGGTCAGCGGGAAGTGCTTGACCAGGTCCCGCACCTCGAGAATCGGCTCGCGGCGCTCGGTCTGCTCGGTTTGCTGGGACTGTTCACTCACCGAGGGTCTCCTTCCAGAAGTGGCATGCGCTGCCGCGTCCTTCACCGACCTCGGCGAGCGGGGGCAGTTCACTGCGGCAGACGTCCCGTGCGACGGGGCAGCGCGGATGGAAGGCGCAGCCGTCGGGAACCTTGGCCATGTTGGGCGGCAGGCCCTGAATCGCGTAGAGCTCCTTGCCCTTCTGGTCGAGGCGGGGAATGGAGTCGAGCAGGCCCTGGGTGTAGGGGTGGGCCGGAGCCTTGTACAGCTCCTTGACCGGCGCCGTCTCCACGATCCGCCCCGCGTACATCACCGCGATCTTGTCCGCGACGTCCGCCACCACACCCAGGTCATGGGTGATCAGGATCAGCCCCATGTTGAACTCACGCTGCAGATCCGCCAGCAACTCCATCACCTGCGCCTGCACCGTCACATCCAGCGCAGTCGTCGGCTCGTCCGCGATGATCAGATCAGGCTCCAACGCCAACGCCATCGCGATCATGATGCGCTGCCGCATCCCCCCACTGAACTGGTGCGGATAGTCGCCCACCCGGGCCCTGGCGGCCGGGATTTTCACCCGGTCCATCAGCTCGATGGCCTTGGCCTTGGCCTCCTTGCGGGAGGCGCCCTGGTGGACGCGGAACATCTCCGCCAGCTGGTAGCCGACGGTCAGCACCGGATTCAGCGAGGAGAGCGCGTCCTGGAAGATCATGGCGATGCGGGCACCGCGGATCTTGCGGCGCTCGTCCTTGGACATGGTGAGCATGTCCTCGCCGTGGAAGAGGATCTCCCCCTTGGGGATGCGCCCGGGCGGCATGTCCAGGATGCCCATGACCGCCTGGGCCGTCACCGACTTGCCGGAACCGGACTCGCCGAGCACCGCGAGCGTCTCGCCGGCCTCGACCTGGTAGTTCACGCCGTTGACGGCCTTGACGATGCCGTCCCGGGTGTGGAAATCGACGTGCAGGTCCCGCACTTCGAGCAGGGTCATATGAGGCGCGCCTCCCTCAACGGCTCTTGGGATCGAGGGCGTTGCGGACCGCATCGCCGAGCATGATGAACGCCAGGACGGTCAGGGAGACCATGATGGCGGGGGAAATGAGCATGTGGGGCACGGTGCGCAGGCCGTCCTTGCCGGAGGAGACGTCGACGCCCCAGGAGACCGCGGGCTCCGCCAGGCCGATGCCCAGGTAGGACAGAGTCGCCTCGGCGGCGATGTAGCCGCCCAGCGCCGTGGTGGCGACGACGATCACCGGTGCCACCGCGTTGGGCACGATGTGCCGGAACATGATCCGCGCCGTGCTCGCCCCCAGCGACTTCGCGGCGTGCACGTAGTCGCTCTGCTTGACGGTGATGACCGAGCCGCGAGCGACCCGGGCGATCTGCGTCCAACCGAGGAAGAGCAGCGCCATGATGACGACCCACACGTTCCCCTCGGTGAAGGTGGTCAGCACGACCATGGCACCCAGCAGGAACGGGATGCCCTGGAAGATGTCCGTGACTCGGGAGAGCACGCTGTCCAGCCAGCCGCCGAAGTAGCCGGCCACGAGCCCGACGATGCCGCCGAGGATCGTCACGAACAGTGTCACCAGGACGCCGACGAGCACCGACGCCCGCGCGCCGTAGACCATGCGGGCCCACACCGAGCGCCCTTGGGTGTCGTACCCGAACCAGTCCTCGGCGAACAGGTGCGTGTAGTTGGGCTTGCCCTGGTAGTGGTGCGTCAGGTCGCCCACCTGAGGGGAGGCGGAGGTGAACAGGCTGGGGAAGGCGACCATGGCCAGCAGCAACACGATGAGCACGGCCGAGATCACGAAGAGCGGTTTGCGCCGCAGGTCGTGCCAGGCGTCGGTCCACAGACTGCGGCCCTTGGCCGGCGCCGCGTCCTTGCCCGGCGGAGCGGGCTGCGGGTCGGTCGCCGCCGACGCGGGCACGTTCAGGGTTTCAGTCATAACGGATCCTCGGGTCCAGGACCGCGTAAAGCAGGTCGACGAGCAGGCTTGCGACGAGGTAGACGATCACGATCAGCGTGGCGATGCCGACGACCGTGGACCCCTCGCGGCGGTTGAGCGCCTCGAAGATGGTCAGGCCGATGCCGTGCACGTTGAAGATGCCTTCGGTGACGACCGCGCCGGCCATCAGCGAACCGATGTCGGTACCGAGGAAGGTGACGACGGGGATCAGGGAGTTGCGCAGCAGGTGGACGCCGACCACCCGGCGCCGGGGCAGCCCCTTGGCGATGGCGGTGCGGATGTAGTCGGCCCGCAGGTTCTCCGCGACCGAGGTGCGGGTGAGCCGCGTGACGTACGCCAACGAGAGTGCCGCCAGCACAATCGCAGGCAACAACAACTGACCCAGGTCTCTCGAGTCCAGCACGGTCGGGGTGAGCCAGTCGAGTTGGAAGGCGAACAGGTACTGGAAGAGGAAGCCGAGGACGAAGCTGGGCACCGAGATCAGCAGCAGGGTGAAGATCATCACGACCCTGTCGAACACCTTGTCGGCGAACAGTCCGGAGACCAGACCGAGCAGCACACCGGCGACGACGGTGAAGACGAACGCGAACAGCGTGAGCCGGATGGTCACGGGAAACGCCTGCGCGATCACCTCGGCCACCGGTCTCTGGGTGGCTATCTCGGTGCCGAAGTCACCCTGGAACAGCCCGGTGAGGTAGTTCCAGTACTGGTGCCACAACGGCAGGTCGAGACCGAGCTGGTGCTTGATCGCCACGATCTGCGCCGGGTCGGGCTTCTTCTCACCGAAGAGCGCCGCCACGGGGTCGCCGGGCAGCGCGAACATCATGCAGAAGATCAGCAGTGTCGACCCGATGAAGACCGGGATCATCTGGAGCAGTCGCCGTGCGACATAGCGCCCCATAGTGCCTCCGTAACGGAAAGGGAGCTCGGGATCGGCCGGGGCCGCCGCTCGTGGCGGTGCGGCCCCGGCGTCTTCCCGGGTGCTGCTACTTGACGGTGATGTCGGTCACGAGGACGTTGCCGTCGAAGCCGACCTTGACGTCGTCGATGCCCTCGCCGTGCACGATGTTGGCCGCGTAGTCCCACAGCGGGATGGCGGGCATCTTCTTGAGCAGCTCCTTCTCCGCCGCCTGGTAGTCCTTCACGGCCGCGTCGAGGGACTCGGCGTGGTCGCCCTTCTCGAACAGCTCGTCGACCTTCTTGTCGGAGAAGCGGCCGTAGTTGGTGGAGGCGCCCGTCTTGTACAGGTCCTGCATGAAGTTGACGTTCAGCGGGTAGTCCGCGAGCCAGCCGCCCCGGTAGGTGCCCTTGACCTTGTCGGCCTGGCGGGCCTCCAGGTCGGTCTGGAAGTCCGGCTTGGAGTCGCCCACGCACTTGACGCCGGTGGCCTTGGTGATGCTGTTGCACACAGCCGTCACCCATTCCTTGTGGCCGCCGTCGGCGTTGTACTGGATCCAGATCTTGTTGCCCGGGACGCCGCCGCCGTCCTTGATGAACTTCTTGGCCTTCTTCGGGTTGTAGGTCAGGACGTCGGTGTCCAGCTCCTGGTAGCCCTTGACCTGCGGCGGGGTGAACGCCTTGGAGGGGATGCGGGTGCCCTGGAGGACGGTCTTGGTGATCGTCTTGCGGTCGATCGCCATCGACAGGCCCTGGATGACCTTCGGGTCGACGTCCTTGAACGGCTTGGAGTAGAAGGCCGGGACGATGCTCTGGGTGCCCGCGTACGGAACGTCGAGCGCGCGGTCGCCGAAGTCGGACTTGCGCTTGGGCAGGTCCTTCGGGCCGACGCCGTCGACCAGGTCGAGGTTGCCGGACAGCGCGTCCTGGTAGGCCGACTCCAGCTTGGAGTAGGTCTTGAACTGGATGCCCTTGTTCTTGGCCTTGTTGGAGCCCTTGTAGCTGTCGACGGCCTTGACCTGGATCAGCTTGTTGTGGGTCCACTTCTGGAACTTGTACGGGCCGTTGCCGACCGGCTTCTGGCCGAACGCCTTGGGGTCCTTGTAGAAGGACTCGGGCAGCGGCGTGAAGGTCTTGTAGCCCAGCTTGTACTCGAAGTACGGGACCGGCTTGGCCAGCTCGATGGTGAAGGTGTGGTCGTCGACGACCTTCAGCCCCTCCATCTCGTCCTTCTTGGACTTGCCCTTCTCCGGGTGGACGTCCTCGTAGCCCTTGATGTCGCCGAACCAGTAGCTGTTCGCCTGCTTGTTGTCGACGTTGGCCATCCAGTTCCACGCCTTGACGTAGGACTCGGCGGTCACGTCCGTGCCGTCGTGGAACTTCCAGCCCTTCTTGAGCTTGACGGTCCAGGTCTTGTTGTCCTTCGACTCGACCGACTCGGCGTTCATGTTGGTCAGGCCGCCCTTGTCGTCGTAGCCGACCAGGCCGGTGAACAGCGCGTCGATGACGTAGCCGCCGAACTTCTCGTTCGTGTTGGACGGCATCAGCGGGTGCTGGGGCTCGCCGTTGAACATCGAGACGTACCCGGCGGGCTTGCCCGACGCGCTGCCTCCGTCGCCGGAACCTCCACCGCACGCCGTGGCGGCCAGCGCCACGGCCGCCGCAAGAGCGGACCACTGCATCATCTTCGCACCACGCATGGAGCGACCTCCTAGAGTCGTTCACCAAGGAAGAAGGGGCGGTGCCATGGCCGGCAGCCTGCCGGTCCGTGCTACACGCCCCCACGCTCGCGGAGTCGCCGCCCACATGACGGTGCGTGACCCATTAACCCGAGCTCGATGCACTCACTATCTGCCCTCACCCCCCGTGTAAACCAGATGTGAAGAGTCTCGGTTTGATTACACCTACATCCGGTTGTCCGTTAAGCGGCAAGAGCAACCCCAGAAACCCGCCTAAAACGGACAGCGGTACGGGTTGTCGAACCGTTATCCGGACACGGAAAAGCGGAGGGGACCACACCTCGCAGGGTGTGGTCCCCTCCGCGTCCGAGCCGGCCGCTACGGTGCGCAACCGGCGATCGGCTACCTCTTCGCCCGCGCGGCAGCCCGCGCGCGCTCCTTCATGTCGAGGTTCACCTTGCGGATACGCACCGTCTCCGGCGTCACCTCGATGCACTCGTCCTCGCGGCAGAACTCCAGCGACTGCTCCAGCGAGAGCTTGCGCGGCGGCACCAGGTTCTCCGTCGTGTCGGCGGAGGCCGCGCGCATGTTGGTCATCTTCTTTTCCTTGGTGATGTTGACATCCATGTCGTCGGAACGGGAGTTCTCGCCGACCAGCATGCCCTCGTACACCTCGGTGCCGGGCTCGATGAAGATCACACCGCGCTCCTGGAGGTTCATCATCGCGAACGGCGTCGCCTTGCCCGCCCGGTCCGCGACCAGCGACCCGCTGCGGCGCGTGCGCAGCTCCCCGAACCACGGCTCGTGCCCCTCGAAGAGCGAGTGCGCGATGCCGGTGCCCCGGGTCTCGGTCAGGAACTCGGTACGGAAGCCGATCAGGCCGCGCGCCGGGACCAGCCACTCCATCCGGACCCAGCCGGAACCGTGGTTGGTCATCGTCTCCATACGGCCCTTGCGGGACGCCATGAGCTGGGTGATCGCGCCCAGGTGCTCCTCAGGGGCGTCGATGGTCATACGCTCGACCGGCTCGTGGACCTTGCCGTCGATCTCGCGCGTGACGACCTCCGGCTTGCCCACCGTCAGCTCGAAGCCCTCGCGGCGCATCGTCTCCACCAGGATCGCCAGCGCCAGCTCGCCACGGCCCTGCACCTCCCAGGTGTCGGGACGCTCCGTCGGCAGGACGCGCAGCGAGACGTTGCCGATCAGCTCCCGGTCCAGCCGGTCCTTGACCAGCCGCGCGGTGACCTTGTGCCCCTTGCCGCCCTTGCCCACCAGCGGGGAGTTGTTGGTGCCGATCGTCATGGAGATCGCGGGCTCGTCCACCGTGATCAGCGGGAGCGCGACCGGGTTCTCCGGGTCGGCGAGCGTCTCACCGATCATGATGTCCGGGATACCGGCGACGGCGCAGATGTCGCCGGGACCCGCCTTCTCGGCCGGCTTGCGGGTCAGCGCGTCGGTCATCATCAACTCGGTGATCCGCACGCTCTGCACCGAGCCGTCGCGCTTCATCCAGGCCACGGTCTGGCCCTTCTTCAGCTCGCCCGCCTCCACGCGCAGCAGCGCGATCCGGCCCAGGAAGTTGTCCGCGTCCAGGTTGGTGACGTGCGCCTGAAGCGGCGCCGCCTCCTCGTAGGTGGGCGCGGGGACCGTCTCCAGCAGCGTGGTGAAGAACGGCTCCAGGCTGGTGCTGTCCGCGGGCACCGCACCGTCGGCCGGCTGGGTCAGCGAGGCGACGCCATCCCGCGCGCAGGCGTAGACGATCGGGAACTCGATCTGCTCCTCGTCCGCGTCCAGGTCGAGGAAGAGGTCGTAGGTCTCGTCCACGACCTCGGAGATCCGGGCGTCGGGACGGTCCGTCTTGTTGACGCAGAGGATCACCGGAAGCCGGGCCTCCAGCGCCTTGCGCAGCACGAAGCGGGTCTGCGGCAGAGGCCCCTCGGAGGAGTCGACGAGCAGGACGACCGCGTCCACCATCGACAGGCCGCGCTCGACCTCGCCACCGAAGTCGGCGTGGCCGGGGGTGTCGATGATGTTGATGGTGACGGGGTCGCCACCGTCCTTGGGGTGGTACCTGACCGCCGTGTTCTTGGCGAGAATGGTGATGCCCTTCTCGCGCTCCAGGTCGTTGGAGTCCATCACCCGGTCGTCGACGGATTCGAGCTGGTGGGCCGCGAAGGCTCCGGCCTGCTTGAGCATGGCGTCGACGAGAGTCGTCTTGCCGTGGTCGACGTGGGCGACGATGGCGACGTTGCGGATGTCGTGGCGCGTGGGCACTGAGGGGTGTCTCCCGGGTTGACGGATGAGGCCGCGCTCCCCCGGCCTCCGACCGGGGCGCCCCCGGCCCGTGAGGGCCGGGCCGCGGGCCCTGATGCCGGGCTCGGCTCGCCGCGGCCTCACATGCCATGGTACGGGCAGCCAAGCGGAGCACCCGACGGGGCCGCCACGCCGCCCGGCTACCGCCCGCGCCCGGGCCACACCCCGCT
>NZ_JASKYT010000255.1:0-10695 GCF_041028275.1 Streptomyces sp. PU-14G | reverse complement strand
GGACGTAGGCGAGGGCCAGGTCGGGGCGGCGGGTGCGCAGGATGTGGCGGGTGGCGTCGATGATCCACTGCGAGGAGGTCAGGTCGGCGCCGGGGCCCCAGAAGGTGAACAGGGGGAAGTCGCCCAGTTCGGCCACGAGTTCGTCGTGCAGGTCGGGGGGCCGGGTGTAGCAGTCGGGTTCCTTGCGGCCGTCGGCGTAGTAGACGGGGCGCGGGGTGACGGTCCAGTCGGTGTCGGCGCCCATCGCGTACCACCAGCAGATGTTGGCCACCGTGTAGCCGGGTTGCCGTTCCCTGGCCGCGTGCCACAGCTTCTCGCCGCCGACCAGCGCGTTGTGCTGCCGCCACAGCAGGACGTCGCCGAGTTCGCGGAAGTACCAGCCGTTGCCGACGATGCCGTGCCCCGCGGGGAGCTCCCCGGTCAGGAACGTGGACTGGGCGGCGCAGGTGACGGCGGGGAGCACCGTCTGGAGGGGGGTGGAGGCGCCCTCCCGGGCGAGGGCGCGGAGGTTGGGCATCCGCTCCAGCAGGGCGGGGGTGAGCCCGACCACGTCGATGACCAGCAGCGGGGTGCTCATGGCAGCTCCTTGAGGCCGAGGCCGATGAGGAGGTCGCGGGCCGTGGCCAGCTCGGCGGCGAGGCCGTCGGCGAGCTGGGCCCGGGTGGTGGGGCGCAGCCCGGGCGGGAGCGCCTGCCAGGTGTAGGTCTCCACCTCCAGGTGCCGGGTCAGCGGTGTCGGGCCGCCGACCAGGTGGGTGAGGGCGGCGCGGAGCACGGGTGTGGTGGCGCGCAGCGGCTCGGCGAGCGGGGCGTGCAGGGGCACGTGGAAGTGGGAGCGCCAGGGCCCTTCGGTGGGCAGGGCGCCGGGGGCGAGCGCCCGGTCGAGGTCGTCGGTGGCGCGCAGGGTTCCGGCGGCGGTGAGGGCGCGGGTCTGGTGCAGGAAGCGCGGCTCGGCGAACTCGGTGAGCGCGTCGCGGACCTCGGGCCGCTCCGGGTGTTCGGCGTGCAGGGCGGCCGACAGCTGTGCCTTGACGACGGTCAGTCCGGCCTCGCCGAGCGCCGCGACCGCCTTGGCAGGGTCCTCGAAGGCGGTGGCCAGGTGGCAGGTGTCCAGGCAGACGCCGATGCGGTGCAGGGGCGGCCCTCCCTCGCCGGTCAGCGCCTGGATGGCGTCGGCCGTCGTCTCGACGGTGCAGCCGGGTTCGGGCTCCAGTCCGACGCGCACGGAGCGTCCGGTCAGCTCCTCCAGCGCGTCCAGCCGTCCGGCGAGGGTGTGCAGGCGGGTCAGCGCGCGGTGCCGGGCTTCGGCGTCGAAACCGGTGCGCCAGGCGAGCGGCAGTGTGGAGATGCTGCCCTCGTGGACGTCGTCGGGCAGCAGCGCCGTCAGCAGCCTGGCGAGGTCGGTGGTGTGGTCCAGGCGTGCGTCGTCGGTCCAGTCGGGGCGGTAGACGCGGTACTTGACGTGGCTGTCGCCGAAGCCCTGGTAGGGGAAGCCGTTGAGGGTGACGACCTCCAGGCCCGCCCGGTCCAGCCCGTTGCGCAGCCGGCGGACGGCCGCCGGGTCGTCGGTGAGGGTGCGGGCGGCGTCGCGGGCCAGCCACAGGCCGATGCCGAGCCGGTCGCGGTGGAGCCGGCGCCGTACCGGCTCCGCGTACTCGGTCAGTTGGTCGAGTACGCCGTCGAGCTGTTCGGCGGCGTGGACGTTGGTGCAGTAGGCGAGGTGGACGGTGGTGCCGTCGGGGTGCCGGAATCGCATGGCCGCGCTCTCCTCACTCTCCGCCGCGCAGGATCGAGTTGCCCTCGAACAGCTGCGCCCCGGGGGCCGTGGCGTCGAGGCGGAGCCGGCCGCTCTGGCCGTAGAAGGCGACCGGGTTGCGCCACAGCACCTGGTCGACGTCGTCCTCGTCGAATCCGGCGGCGAGCATCGCGTCGGCGACGTGCGCGGTCTTGAGCGGGTCGCTTCTGCCCCAGTCGGCGGCCGAGTTGACCAGCACCCGCTCGGTGCCGTGCACCCGCAGGATGCGCACCATCCGGTCGGGGTCCATCTTGGTGTCGGGGTAGATGGAGAAGCCGAGCCAGCAGCCGCTGTCGGCTGCGGGGCCGACCGTCGTCTCGTTGAGGTGGTCGAGCGCCACGAAGGCGGGCGGCAGCCCGGACTCGCGCAGTACGTCGAGCGTGCGGGCCAGCCCGGCCGCCTTGTCCCGGTGCGGGGTGTGCACCAGTGCGGGCAGTTCGTGCGTGCGGGCGAGCTCCAGCTGGGCGGCCAGCGCCGTGTCCTCCGCCGGGGTCATCGAGTCGTAGCCGATCTCCCCGACGGCGACCACGCCGTCCTTGAGGAGGTAGCGGGGCAGCTCGTCCAGGACGGGCAGGCAGCGCGGGTCGTTGGCCTCCTTGGGGTTCAGCGCGAGGGTGCAGTGGTGGGCGATGCCGTACTGGGCGGCGCGGAAGGGCTCCCAGCCCAGCAGTCCGTCGAAGTAGTCGTAGAAGGAGGCGGGCGAGGTGCGGGGCTGCCCGAGCCAGAAGGACGGCTCGACCAGGGCGCGGACCCCGGCGTCGTACATCGCGGCGTAGTCGTCGGTGGTGCGGGACGTCATGTGGATGTGCGGGTCGAAGATGCGGCGGATCGGGGACGGCATGGTGGGCGTCACGCTCCTCGCTTCGGCGGTCGCTCCTCGCTGTGGCGGCCGACGGGGCTTGCTACGACTCGGACCCCTCGGTGCGGTCCTGCGGGTGGTGCGGGCCCTGCGGGTGGTGCGAGCCGGCTGGACGGGCCGGGCGGGCCGGATGCTCGGCGAACCTGGCCAGGCGCAGGGCGTAGCCGAGGTCTTCGGGCACGGCGCGTCCCGCGGCGGTGCGCTCGCGGGCGTAGTCCTCCAGCATCCTGGCGAGTTCGCCGTCGCCCGCCGCCCGGTGTTCGAGCCCCGCGACGGCGGCCAGTGGTACGCCGGTGAACAGGCACTTGAGCACGCCGTGGCGCCACTGGTGGGCGTCGAGGTGAGCGGCGGCGTACGGGCCGAGCGCGGCGGCGATCAGCCGGGTGTCGTTGGCCCGCAACGCGTCCTCCACCAGCTGGAGGGCGGGCTCGGTCGGCGGTGGCGGGTCCAGGTGCGGCAGAGCCAGCAGGACGGCGCGGCGCTCGTCGGCCGAGCCGCGCCGGTAGAGCGTGGCGACGGCGTCGATGCCGGGCGCGGCGGCGTGCAGGATGAGGACGCGGGCCGCGTCGACGGGGTCGGGGCCCGAGCCGGTCCGCTGCTCCGTCGGGCGGCACCGGCGGCCCGCGGTGACGAAGTGCCGCTCCCACGGCGGCAGCCCCTGCCCGGTGCCGTGCTCGTCGGCGTCGGCCGCCTCGGACAGCGCCAGGTGCAGCCAGGCGCGCGCGTCCGGGGTCAGACGCAGTTCGAGACCGGTGCGGAGCGAGGCGAGCGGAGTCAGCATGGCGCGGCCTCCTGCCGTGGTGACGTGGCGTCGGCGGTGCGGGCGGCGGAGCCGACGGCCGCGGCCTCGCCACCGGTGCGGGCGCCGGACTCAGCGGTGGTGCGGGCGCCCGACTCAGCGGTGGTGCGGGCACCGGAGTCCGCTGCGGGGCGGGCGCCCGACTCCGCTGCGGTGAGGAAGGCCAGTGAGGCGGCGGCCCGCTCGGGGCCCGCGTGCGAGTCGCGGGGCAGCTCGACGGTGACCAGCCCGTCGTAGCCGACCTCGCGCAGCGCCGCCAGCACCGGCGGGAAGTCGATCTCTCCCTCGCCGAACGGCAGGTGCTCGTGCACTCCGCGTCGCATGTCCTCGATCTGCACGTGCCGCAGCCACGGCGCCGCCGCCCGTACGCAGGCGTCCGGTGGTGCGGACTCCAGGCACTGGCAGTGCCCGATGTCGAGGGTGAGGCCGAGCAGGGCGGGGCTGCCGAGCCCGGTGCGCAGCCGGTCGAATCCGGCCAGGTCGGCGAGCAGGTGGCCGGGCTCGGGCTCGACGGCCAGTGGGACGCCCGCTGCCTGCGCGGCGTCCAGCACCGAGCCGACGCCTTCCGCGAGGCGCCTCCAGCCCTCTTCCGGCGCGGTGCCGGCGGGCAGCTGCCCGCTGAAGCAGTGCACGGCGTGTGCCCCCAGGTCGGCGGCCACACGCACGGCCTTGAGGAGCAGTTCGGTCCGTGCGGCGCGGGCCTGGGCGTCCGGGTCGAGCAGCGTCGGATGGTGCTTGCGGCGCGGGTCGAGCACGTACCGCGCGCCCGTCTCGACGGTGACGGTCAGCCCGTACCTCTCCAGTGCCCTGGCCACTCGCGCGGTACGGGCGGCCAGGCCGGGGGCGAGCGGGTCGAGGTGCATGTGGTCGAGCGTCAGCCCGACCCCCGCGTAGCCGAGGTCCGCGAGGAGGCCCAGCGCGTCCTCCAGCCGCAGGTCGGCCAGCCCGTTGGTGCCGTACGCGTACCGCAGCGCCGGGGCCTGGGCCTGGGTCGGCTGCTGCGGGTGGTGCGTCTGCGGTGCCTGCGTCATGTGGGGCTGACCTTTCGGGACATGCGACGGGCGAGGGGCAGCAGCGCGAGCAGCGCGGCGGCCGTCAGTTCGCGCCCCGTGCCCCGCTCGCCGTCCGACGCGGCGGGGCGAACACCCCCGGCGCCGGCCGAGAGCGCCGCCTGGAGCGGGATCATGGCGCGGATGCCGCCGCCCACCGCCCGCTGGAGCAGCGGCGGGGAGGGGTTGAGCGCGGCGTGCAGCAGGGGCCGTGCGGCGGTCGCGGCGTACACGGCGCTCGCGGCCAGCGTCAGCGGTGTACGCCGCCGCGCCGTGCACGCGGCGATCGCCCCGACGGCGCCGAGCGCGGCGAGCGGCACCCCGGGCGCCCCGCCCTGCGCCTCCCGCCGGGAGACCGCGGTCACGGCGAGGGTGTGGCCGCCCATGAGCGCCGCCGCGCCCCACACGTCGCGGGCGCGCGAGGCGTCGCGGGCGCGGCGCTCACGCGCGCGCGGCGCGGCGGCGCTGCTCAGCGGGCGCGGGGCCGTGGTGCCGGCCGCCGCCGCCGCTCCGAGCAGGATGTCCAGGAAACGGGCCGTCGCCATGGCCGCGGGACCTGCCGGGGTGCGGTTGAGGCGCAGGTCGTAGGACCACACGGTGGCGGCCAGCGCGGTCGCGGTCGCGAGCGGGAGCCGCCCGGCGCGGGCCGCCAGCGCCAGGCCCGCCGCCGTCAGTCCGCCCGCTGCCGCGAGGGCCGCCGCCGGGCGGATGCGCCCTGACGGCAGGGGCCGCTCAGGCCGCTCGCGGGCGTCCTCCTCCCGGTCGGCCCAGTCGTTGAGCGCCATGCCCGCCTCGTACAGGCACAACGAGGACCCGGCGGCCAGCACGGTGCCCCGCGACGGGCCGCGGCCTGCGGCGGCCGTCCCCGCCAGTGCGTCTCCCGGCACCGTGAACAGCGCGGAGACGCGGAGGAGTTGCGCCCACGCGGACGCGCGCCCCTGCCCGCGCCCCGTCACGCGGCGTCTCCGGCGCCCGGGGTCAGACGCTCGGCCAGGCCGAGCAGCGCGCGCCACTGTCCGTGCAGGTCGGCGGGCCCGGTGTCGGGGTCCTTGAAGTAGAAGCCCAGGCCCTCGACGGGGCCCGTGAGGCGCTGCTCGTCGGCGCGCGCCAGCAGCCGGGCGAGGTCGAGGACGAGCGGCGCGGCGAGCGCCGAGTCGCAGCCCTGCCAGATGGTCTGGAGGATCATGCGGGAGCCGAGGAAGCCGTCGAAGGCGATGTGGTCCCAGGCCGTCTTCCAGTCGCCCAGCGCCGGGACGTCGTCGATGTGCACTTCTCCCTCGGGGAGCGCGCCCAGGTTGTCGGCGAGTACCCGCTCCTTGCCCGCGTTCTTGGCCGCTGCCGCGGCCGGGTCGGAGAGGGCCGCGCCGTCGCCGCCGCCGAGCAGGTTGCTGCCGGACCACGCCCGCACGGTCAGAGCCCGCTGCGCGAACATCGGGGCCAGGACGGACCGCAGCAGGGTCTGCCCCGTCTTGCCGTCCCGGCCCGCGTACGGGACGGCCGCGGCGCGGGCCGCCTCGGCCAGCCGGGGGTGGTGCAGCCCGGTGGACGGCGTGAAGTTGACGTACGGGCATCCGGCGCGGAGCGCCGCGGCGGCGTAGAGCGAACTGGGCGGAAGGGGGCCTTCGGGGTCGGCCGGATGGGGTTCCGTGCTGGCGACGTTGACGACGACGGTGCGGGCGAGGCCGTGTGTGCGGGTGAAGTCGGTGATGTCGTGCGCGTACGAGTCGATGAGGGCGTCCTCGCCGCTGCGGTCGCAGGCCTCGGCGGGCGCGCCGGGGCGGATCGCGGCGTCGGCACAGGCGAGTTCGGCACGGAGCGCGGAGGGGAGCCCGGGCGGGACGACTCCCGCCTCGGCGAGGGCCTCCGCCCGCTTGGGGAGGGGGCAGCTTGCCGTGTCGTGGCCGCCGAAGACGAGGGTGTCGAGGGGCGGAAGCGAGGCGCCGGCGAACGGGGGCGTTTCGGTCACCAGCCCTGTGGGTGGCTGGAGCTTCGCGGCGAGGGCGGCGGCGCCGGTGATCGTCGTGGTGGCTACGGACCCTCTGGCGCCTATGAGCCAGAGGCCCGTGCGCGGTGGTGTGCTCACGCTGTCCTCCCTTGTGCCTTGCCTGAGCGGTGCGGGGCGCCTGCGGCGGGCGGTCCCCTCTCCCGCCCCCGTTGCTCACGGGGAGCGCTTCGTGCGCTGCCCCCGGCGCCTTCGGTGCGTTGGTGGTGCGGTTGCCCGGCGGGTGCGGCCAGGTTGTGCCCGCCCGTTCCGCCCTGCGGAACGCCCGCCCACAACCGGTGGAACCGGCTGGAGCCCCCGGGGGCCGCTCGCGCGGCGGGCCCCCGGGGTGTGGTGCCGGGATCAGTCCAGTTGGCGTATGCGCACGTTGCGGAACGCCACCTCGTCGCCGTCTCCGTGGTTTTGGAGACCCACGTGGCCGTCCGCGAGGCTGCGTGCCGGATCGGTGTTGGTGTAGTCGTTGACGAGGGTGCCGTTGAGGTAGATGCGCAGACGCTCGCCCTCGACGCGGAGTTCGTAGGTGTTCCACTCCCCCGGCGGGTTGAGGGCCGCGTCCCGGGCGGCCAGGTCCGCGGACTGGAAGCCGTAGACGGAGCCCGTGGTCTTCTCGTCGGTGTCGGTGGCGTCGATCTGGATCTCGTAGCCGTTGTCGACGGCGGACCACGGGTCGTCGGAGGCGGGGAAGCCGACGAAGACGCCGGAGTTGTCGTCCCCGTCCTCGCTCGCCATCCTCCAGTCGAGTTTCAGCGAGTACGAGGAGAACTGGCGCTGCGCGTACCAGAGCAGGCCCATGCCGCCGCTGCTGGTGAGCGTCCCGTCCTCGCTCTCCTCGAACGTGCCGGGGCCCGCCTGCTTCCAGCCGTCCAGTCCGTTGCCGTCGTACAGCGGTGTGTAGCCGCTCTCGGGACGGCAGTCGGCCTGTACGGCTCCGGTGGCGTACCGGATGCCGCCCAGCAGGTGCTTGCGGAAGGCGGGGTCGGCGTAGGACTCCTTGGTGTGCCCCGCTCCGGTGTAGAAGGCGCGGCCCCCGGCGTACTCCTGGCACCAGGCGAAGGGGTGGTCCTCCCCCATGGTGCCGCCGGTGTAGGAGCCCTCGTCGAGGGTGGCCAGGACGTGGGCTCTCTCGCGCGGGTTGGAGCGGTAGTTGTACCACTCGTCGGTGCGCTCCCAGCTCTCGTCCAGGTGGGCGGTCGCCGGGTGGCCGCGGTCCTCGATCTCCATGGTGGCGGGCTGGACCGCCGGGTGGGAGGAGAAGTAGGCGCCGGCCAGGCCGCCGTACCACTCCCAGTCGTACTCGGTGTCGGCGGCGGCGTGCACACCGACGTAGCCGCCGCCCTTGCCGATGTACTTCTCGAACGCCTTCTGCTGCCGCTGGTCGAGCACGTCGCCCGTGGTGGAGAGGAAGACGACGGCGTCGTACCTGCGCAGATTCTTGCCCGTGAAGGCGGCGGCGTCCTCGGTCGCGTCGACGGTGAAGCCGTGCTCGGCGCCGAGCTGCTGGAGGGCCGCGATCCCGTCGGGGATGGAGTCGTGGCGGAATCCGGCCGTCTTGGAGAAGACGAGCACGCGCTCGCCCTCGTCGGTCTCAGGTTGCTGCGCCGCCTGGCTGGGGAGGGCGAACGCCCCGGCGAGGAGCGCTGCCGCCGCCACGGTGAGGCGGGTGCGGTATCTGCCGTGCCCGGTCATGCGCGTCCTCCCCTCATCCGGTGGTGACGGTGAAGCTGTCGAGATCGAAGAGGGCCCCATCGCCCCCGGTGAAGACGAGGTAGAGCTTGTCCGCGCCCTCGGGTACGCCGCTGATGTCGGTGCTCACGTCACTCCAGCCGTCGCTCGCGGTCACCTTCGCGGTGCCCAGGAGGGGGCCGTCGGGGGCGTTCGCGCGGACCTCGATGGCGCCGTCGGCCTTGCCGGCCACACGGGCGGTGAGCTTGCTGACGCCTGTCGGCGCGTACGGGTCGTAGGCGATCCACTGGCCGTTCTGCGCCCCCGTGACGGCCTTGCCGCCCTCGGCGCCCTCGGCGCTGCCCGCGGTGACGCCGTCGGCCGAGGTGGTGAAGTGCTCGGCCTGGCGGTGCTTGGGCTGCAGGATGCTCTGCCCGTGGCTGGTCAGCGGCGGCTGACCGTTCGCTCCGCTGTCGGTGTACGAGGCGTCGATGACGCCGAAGATGTTGGCGTTGGGGTCGTGCTCGCCGTCGGCCTGGGTCTTGAGGGTGCCCTCGCAGCCCTTGGCGGAGGTCATGGGGTGGCCGTGGCTGTCGTGCCCGAGGATGTAGTTGACCTCGACCTTGGAGCAGTCGATCTCGGACTCCTCCGGGTCGGTGACCTGCACCTGGAAGGGGATCTCGTCACCGAAGGCGAAGGGCTGGCCGTCCGCGGGGAGCTTCAGCTCCACCTTGGGTGCCGTGTTGCCGACGGTGACGTGGACACTGGCAGAGCCGGTACGCCCCGTGCCGTCCTCGGCGGTGACGGTCGCGGTGTAGGTGCCGTTCTCCTCGTAGGTGTGCGTGGGGTTCGCCTCGGTGGAGGTGGCGCCGTCGCCGAAGTCCCAGCTCAGTTTCAGCTCGTCGCCGTCCTCGTCGCTCGCCTCGGAGGTGAAGGCGACCTCGAGAGGCGCCTGCCCGTCACTCACGTCGCTGCCGGCCTCGACGAGGGGGCTGTGGCCCTCCGAGGCGTTCTCGATGCGGTAGAGCGCGGAGTTCTCGTCCCCGTTGAAGTAGCCGGTGCCGTAGTCGAGGACGTAGAGGGCGCCGTCGGGGCCGAAGTCCATGTCCATGACCTGGGTGCCGGTCCACGGGAAGTCGTTGATCTTGGTGACGTCGCCGTTGTCGCCCTGCTCGATCCGCTTGATCCACTGGCGGCCGAATTCGCCCGCGAAGAAGTCGCCGTCGAACTCCTCGGGGAACTTAGCCGGGTTGTCGTTCTTCGCGTCGTAGCGGTAGACGGGGCCGCCCATCGGGGACTCGGAGCCGTCGCCGAACTCGGGCACGGACGGGCCGTCGTAGGGAATCCAGGCGGCGTGGGCCGGCGGCAGGTCGGTCAGTCCGGTGTTGCGGGCCGAGGTGTTCTTCGGCGCCGCGCAGTCGAACTTCTCGCCGGAGGTGCCGGTGGCGAAGTCGTAGTCGGTGTAGGCGTCGTTGTCGCCGGTGCAGTACGGCCAGCCGAAGTTGCCGGCCTTCGTGACGCGGTTGAACTCGACCTGGCCCGCCGGGCCGCGGTTCGGGTCGGCCGTGCCCGCGTCGGGGCCGTAGTCACCGACGTAGACCGTGTCGGTCTTCTTGTCGACGGTCATCCGGAAGGGGTTGCGGAAGCCCATCGCGTAGATCTCGGGCCGCGTCTTGTCCGTGCCCTTCTTGAAGAGGTTGCCCTTCGGGACGCTGTAGGAGCCGTCCTTCTTGACCTTGATGCGGAGGATCTTGCCGCGCAGGTCGTTGGTGTTGCCGGCCGAACGCCGGGCGTCGAAGGCCGGGTTGCGGTCGGCGCGGTCGTCGATCGGCGTGAAGCCGTCCGACTGGAACGGGTTGGAGTCATCGCCCGTGGACAGCAGCAGGTTGCCCTTGGAGTCGAACGCGATGTCACCGCCGACGTGGCAGCAGGTGCCGCGGTTGGCGGGCACGTCCAGGATCTTCTTCTCGCTCGACTTGTCGAGCGTGCCGTCCTCCTTCAGCACGAACCTGGCCAGCCGGTTGACGCCCTCGAACTTCTCGAAGTCCTCGGCCGTGCCGCTGTCGGGGGCGTCCGTGGACGGCGTGTCCAGCGGGGGCGCGTAGTAGAGGTAGACGAACCGGTTCTTATTGAACTTCGGGTCGACGCCGACGCCCTGGAGGCCCTCCTCGTCGTGGTTGTAGACATCGAGAGTGCCGGCGACCTTCGTGTTGCCCTTCGCGTCGGTCAGCCGCAGGGTGCCTTCGCGGGCCGTGTGCAGGACGGAGCGGTCCGGCAGGACCGCCATCGTCATCGGCTCGCCCATCTCCTCCACGCCCTTGGCGAGCGTGACCTGCTGGAACTCGGTCGCCTCCGCGCCCTTCGCGGGCTGCGTCGCGGGGGCGGGTGCCGATGCGGCCTGGGCGCCCGCTGTCGCGGCGCCGGCTATGAGAAGCGCGCTCGCGAGGGACGCCAGGCCCGTGCGGAGTCTGCGGTGTCGTATGTGCACAGCGGTTCCTCCTGGGAGGTCCGGGGGTGTGACGGGTGGGGC
>NZ_JASKYT010000254.1:0-9762 GCF_041028275.1 Streptomyces sp. PU-14G | reverse complement strand
GTGGCACCGGGGGCCACGGGGGGCCGCTCGTAGGTGAGGCGCCCGTCCACCACCCACATCTCGTCCCGTACGTCCTCGGGCCCGGCCAGTACCCGCCCCTTGATGTGCAGACTCGCGCGCTCGCTCATGGCCGCACTGTACGAGTGGCCGGTAGGCCGGTGTCCAGAGCGCCAGGGGGCGGCTCGTACGGTCCGGTTTCCCGCGGGCTGCGCACGGCTCGGCGGGCACGGAAGGGCCGCGGAAGAGGCGTGGGAAGGGACCCTGGAAGAGGCCGGGAAGAGGCCGGGGAGAAGGCGGGAAGGGAACGCGGAGCAACATCGCGGAAAACGGGGACAGACGCTTGCTCCCCGGTTTACTATGCAATACCAGCGTCTTTTCGCGTACAGGTTCCCGTCTTCTTCTGCCCGCTTTCCCCGGTCTCAAACGCAAGGATTTCGCTAGCGTCGAAGCACGTATTCCGGGCCGCTCTCCCTACCGTTATCGCACTGTGACGTACTCAACAGGTCGGCTGCTATATACCGACATAGGCACCCAAAAGGGGGCCGCACGTGGCGGTGCAGCGCGCCCGCACGCCCGCGCGCGATAACACAGAGCCCCTCCGTCGCGTAACCCCTGACCCCCGTGCGCTTTCGGATTCTGCTCGGTAAATTGAATTCGCATGACCGCCGCACAAGCAGACCATGCACGTGCCCACAGAGACTTTCTGGAAATGCCGGAGGGACTGAAGCTCGACACACCGCGTGTGGACGACGGAGCCGCGATCTGGCGCATCGCCCGCGACTCGAAGACCCTCGATCTCAACTCCTCCTACAGCTATCTGCTGTGGTGCCGCGACTTCGCCGCCACCTCGGTCGTCGCCCGCGACGGAGCGGGAGAACCGGTCGGCTTCATCACCGGTTACGTCCGGCCCGAGGCGCCGCGCACCCTGCTGATCTGGCAGGTGGCCGTCGACGAGGCCGCCCGCGGCCGCGGGCTCGCGGCCGCGATGCTGGACGGACTGACACTCCGTGCCGCAGAGGAGCGCGGCATCGACAGCATCGAGACCACGGTCACCCCCGACAACACCCCCTCCAACCGGCTGTTCACCTCCTACGCGCAGCGCCACTCGGCAGCGGTCGCCAAGGACGTGCTGTTCGACGCCGCCCTCTTCCCCGAGGACGGTCACGAGCCCGAGGTGGGCTACCGGATCGGTCCGGTCGCGTTTCCCGGCGCATCGAAGCGCTGACGTATACGGCCAGGCCAGGGCGGGTAGGCCCGTCGCCGATCCGCTCTCACCAGCAGACTTCTCTTTCCCCGCGACTCACTCCCAGGAGCAAGCTGTGACCATCACCCAGCCGGACCTCAGCGTCTTCGAAACCGTGGAGTCGGAGGTGCGCAGCTACTGCCGTGGCTGGCCGGCCATCTTCGACCGGGCGCAGGGCGCGCACATGTACGACGAGGACGGCCACTCCTACCTCGACTTCTTCGCCGGAGCGGGCACCCTCAACTACGGCCACAACAACCCGGTCCTCAAACGGGCCCTCCTGGACTACCTGGAGCGCGACGGCGTCGTGCACGGCCTGGACATGTCCACCTCGGCCAAGCGCTCCTTCCTGGAGACGTTCCAGGAGGTGATCCTCCAGCCGCGCGGCCTCGACCACAAGGTGATGTTCCCGGGACCGACCGGCACCAACGCCGTCGAGGCGGCGCTGAAGCTGGCCCGCAAGGTCAAGGGACGCGAGTCGATCGTCTCGTTCACCAACGCCTTCCACGGCATGTCGCTGGGCTCGCTGGCGGTGACCGGCAACGCGTTCAAGCGCGCGGGCGCCGGCATCCCGCTGGTGCACGGCACGCCGATGCCGTTCGACGACTACCTCAACGGCACCACCGAGGACTTCGTCTGGTTCGAGCGGCTGCTGGAGGACCAGGGCTCGGGTCTGAACAAGCCGGCCGCCGTGATCGTGGAGACGGTGCAGGGCGAGGGCGGCATCAACGTCGCCCGCGCCGAGTGGCTCAAGGCGCTCTCCGAGCTGTGCGAGCGCCACGACATGCTGCTGATCGTCGACGACATCCAGATGGGCTGCGGCCGCACCGGCGCCTTCTTCTCCTTCGAGGAGGCGGGCATCAAGCCGGACATCATCACGCTGTCGAAGTCCATCGGCGGCTACGGGATGCCGCTGGCGCTCACCCTGTTCAAGCCGGAGCTGGACATCTGGGAGCCGGGCGAGCACAACGGCACCTTCCGCGGCAACAACCCGGCCTTCGTCACCGCGACCGCCGCGCTGCAGACCTACTGGGCCGACGGCCAGATGGAGAAGCAGACCCTTTCGCGCGGTGAGCAGGTCGAGGCGGCGCTCAAGGCCATCGCCGAGGAACACGCCGGTGAGGTCGCCGACCACCGCGGTCGCGGCCTGGTGTGGGGCCTGGAGTTCCACAACAAGAGCCGGGCGAACGCCGTGGCCAAGCGCGCCTTCGAGCTGGGGCTGCTCATCGAGACCTCGGGGCCGCAGAGCGAGGTCGTCAAACTGCTGCCCTCCCTGACCATCACCCCCGAGGAACTGGACGAGGGGCTGCGCATCCTCGCGCGCGCCGTACGCGAAACGGCCTGACCCCCTGGACGCGGCCCGTCCCGGCACAACCGGGACGGGCCTCTTCCGTGATACACACAGAGAAAGGCACCATCAGACGTGATAGTCCGTTCATTCAAGGACATCGAGAACACCGACCGTCACATCAAGTCACAGTCGGGCACTTGGGAGAGCAAGCGCATCGTCCTGGCCAAGGAAAAGGTGGGCTTCTCCCTGCACGAGACGATCCTCTACGCGGGGACGGAGACGTCGATGTGGTACGCCAACCACATCGAGGCCGTGCTCTGCGTCGAGGGCGAGGCGGAACTGACCAACGACGAGACCGGCGAGAAGCACTGGATCTCTCCCGGCACGATGTACCTGCTCAACGGGCACGAGAAGCACACGATGCGCCCGAAGACCGACTTCCGCTGCGTGTGCGTCTTCAACCCGCCGGTCACCGGCCGTGAGGACCACGACGAGAACGGCGTCTACCCGCTGCTCACCGAGCCGGACGAGAGCTGAGCGACAAGCTCCCGCCGCGAAAGGGGACCGTTCACCGGTCCACGTCGGCCGGACGGCCTTCCGGTATCGCCGCCGGAAGGCCGTCCGGACCGTTTCGCCATATGAACAGGGCCGTACGAGAGGAGAGGAAGGCACATCCATGACCACCGCACCCGAGCGCACCGCCGACCTGTACCCGACCCGTGGAGCCACCGAGGTGGCCACTCCGCGGATGGACCCCGTTGTGTGGTCCGAACCGGGTGCTCCGGGGCCGATCGAGGCCACGGACCTGGCGGGCTTCGAGCGGGACGGGTTCCTCGCCATCGATCAGCTCATCACCTCCGACGAGGTGGAGACGCTGCGCGCGGAACTGGAACGGCTCACCTCGGATTCGGAGATCCGCGCTGACGAACGCTCGATCGTCGAGCCGAAGTCGTCGGAGATCCGGACCGTGTTCGAGGTGCACAAGATCAGTGAGGTCTTCGCCCGATTGGTGCGGGACCCACGCGTCGTGGGCAGGGCACGGCAGATCCTGGGCTCGGACGTGTACGTCCACCAGTCCCGGATCAACGTCAAGCCGGGCTTCGGAGCCACGGGCTTCTACTGGCACTCCGACTTCGAGACCTGGCACGCGGAGGACGGTCTGCCCAACATGCGGACCGTGTCGGTCTCGATCGCGCTGACGGAGAACTACGACACCAACGGCGGTCTGATGATCATGCCGGGGTCGCACAAGACCTTCCTCGGCTGCGCGGGCGAAACGCCGAAGGACAACTACAAGAAGTCGCTGCAGATGCAGGACGCGGGCACACCGTCCGACGAGTCCCTGACCAAGTTCGCCGACGCACACGGCATCAAGCTGTTCACCGGCAAGGCCGGTTCGGCGACCTGGTTCGACTGCAACTGCATGCACGGAAGCGGTGACAACATCACTCCGTACCCGCGGAGCAACGTGTTCATCGTCTTCAACAGCGTCGAGAACGAGGCGGTGGAGCCCTTCGCCGCGCCCGTCCGCCGCCCCGAGTTCATCGGGGCCCGGGATTTCACACCCGTGAAGTGACCCGGCAGGCGGCCCGCTGACGTCGGGGCGGGGCAGTGCACGGTCCCGCCCCCTCGCCACGAGCACGCGCACAAGCCGCACCCCGGCCCTTCACCGGTGCGCCGACGCCGCGCTCAGCCGCACGAAAGGCGCCCCGGCCTTTCCGCGTGCGCCGGTGCGGCGCTCAGCCCTTCAGCAGTCCCAGCAGCCTGTCCACGTCGTCCAGCGTGTTGTACAGGTGGAAACCCGCGCGCAGGTTGCCCTCCCTGGCCGAGAGCGACACCCCCTCGGCCGCCAGCCGCTCGGCGGCGTGACCGAGGCCGGGCACGGCGACGATCGCCGAGTCCCCCGGCACCGGCTCATACCCGCCGTCCAGCTCGGCAACCCCCGCGCGGAACCGCGCCGCGAGCGCCCGGTCGTGCGCGCCGACGGCCTGCGGGCCGCCCAGCTCCTCGACGAGCGCCAGCGACCGCGCGGCCCCCACGTAGCTCAGGAACGGCACCGGCTGTTCGTACGCCCGTGCGTTCGGCGCGAGCCGGGCGATGGGCCCGTAGCAGTCCTCCCAGGGCGAGGCCCCCGCCACCCACCCGGCGTGCAGCGGACGCAGCGCGCCCGCCTCCTGCGCCTGGCGGGAGACGACCATGAACGAGGTGCCCCGCGGGCACAGCAGCCACTTGTAGGCGCCGCACACCACGTAGTCGTAGTCGTCGGCGGACAGCGGCAGCCAGCCCGCCGCCTGCGTCACGTCGAGCATCACACGGGCGCCGGCGGCGCGCGCGGCCTCCCGGACAGCCGGCAGGTCGGCGATCCGGCCGTCCACCGACTGCACCGCGCTTAACGCCACCAGCGTCGTCGAGTCGTCCACCGCGTCGGCCAGCGCCTCCAGCGGAACCGTGCGCAGCTCGACGTCCTCGCGGACGGTGAAGGGGTTGACGACCGAGGAGAACTCGTTCTCGGGCGCGAGGACCCGCGCGCCGGAAGGGAGCGAGGCCGCTATCAGCCCGACGTGCGTGGAGACCGCGCTGCCCGCGGCCACGCGCTCCGGCGCCGTCCCCACGAGGCGCGCGAACGCCGCGCGCGCCGCGTCCGCCTCCGCGTCGTACGAGGCCTGGTCGATGCGCCCCGCTCCCATCTGCGTGGCGGCTTGGGTGACGGCCGCTACCGTGCGGGCGGGGAGCAGACCGTGGGAGGCGGTGTTGAGGTAGCAGACCTCGGGCGCGAACTCGGCGGCAAGCAGGCGTTCATCCATCCGCCCAGTCTCGCCGGGCACGGATGCCGGGTCCACCGGGTTGTCTCCCCCGCTGCCCGGTCCGCCGGCTGCCTCACTCCCGGACACCGTCCACCCGCCGCGGAAGACCCAGCGGGTTCCCGTCCCGCAGCTCCAGTGGCAGCAGCGCTTCGGGGGTGTCCTGGTAGGCCACGGGCCGCAGCCAGCGTTCGATGGCGGTGGCACCCACGGAGGTGGAGGTCGAGGTCGTGGCCGGGTAGGGGCCCCCGTGGTGCTGGGCGGGCGCGACGGCCACTCCGGTGGGCCACCCGTTCACGACCACCCGCCCCGCGAGGGCGGTGAGCCGGGCGAGCAGGGCGGCGGCGGTGCCCCCCTCCTGCCCGGCCTCCTCGGCGCCGAGGTGCACCGTGGCGGTGAGCGACCCGGTGACCCGGGCGAGCACGGCCTCGACGTCGGCCTCGTCGCCGTACCGCACGGCGACGGTCACGGGCCCGAAGCACTCCTCCCACAGCAGTGCGTGTTCCTCGTCCAGGTCGCGTGCGGCGAGGGTGAGCACACCGGGCCGCACGGTGCGCCCGGTCTCCTCCTCGCCCGCTCCGGCCTCGACCGGGGCCCGCACCTTGGCGAGGGCGGCCCGTGCGCGGACGCCGTCGAGGAAGGCGTCCCGCATGCGCGCGTCGAGCAGGTGTCCGGGCGCGGTGTCGCGCAGGGTCGCGGAAAGGGCGTCGAGCATCCGGTCGCCGTCGGGGCCTTCGGGGACGAGGACGAGTCCGGGCTTGACGCAGAACTGTCCGGTGCCCAGCGTCACGGAGCCGCCGAGGCCCTGGCCGAGTTGTTCGGCGCGTTCGGCGACGGCGGCGGGCGTGAGGACGACGGGGTTGAGGGAGCCGAGTTCGCCGTGGAAGGGGATGGGCACGGGGCGGGAGGCGGCGGCGTCGAAGAGGGCGCGTCCGCCGCGTACCGATCCGGTGAACCCGGCGGCGGAGACCCGCGGGTGGCGCACCAGTTCGACCCCGGCGTCGAAGCCGTGCACCACCGAGACGACGTCCTGCGGGAGCCCGGTCTCGGCCGCCGCCGAGCGCAGCGCGGCGGCGCACAGCGCCGAGGTGGCGGGGTGGTCGGGGTGCGCCTTGACGACGACGGGGCAGCCGGCGGCGAGCGCGCTGGCGGTATCGCCTCCGGGAACGGAGAAGGCGAGCGGGAAGTTGGAGGCGGCGTAGACGGCGACGACGCCGAGCGGCAGTTTGTAGCGCCGCAGGTCGGGCTGCGGTGGGGTGCGCGAGGGGTCGGCGTGGTCGATGATGACGCCGAGGTGGTCGCCGTCCTCGACCTCGTCGGCGAAGGCGCGCAGCTGCGCTGTGGTGCGGGCGAGTTCGCCGGTGAGCCGAGGCGCGCCGAGCGCGCTCTCGGCGTCGGCGGTCGCCACGACGCGCTCGCCGTCGGCCTCCAGGTGCGTGGCCGCGGTCCGCAGGAAGGCCGCCCGCGCGCTGCGGTCGGCGAGCGCGGGCAGTGCGTCGCGCGCCGCCCGTACGGCGGCGTCGACGTCGGCCGCCGTGGCCTCGTCCGCGACGCGCTCCCGCTGGTCCCCGGTGCGGGGGTCGACGCTCCAGACCGGTACTGCTCCTGCCACTGCCGCCACCTGTGTCCCTTCGCGTTCCGCGGATGCGTCCGTGCCGTCGCCGTGCCGCCGGACCGGCCCCGCGGATCCGCGCTCTGACAGGCCCTCTTGTTCGGTATTCTGAACAACGTCCCCGTAGGTGAATTCTCTTCGGGACTGTAGGTCCGCCTGAACGAAGGGGTCAAGGTCGATGTCCGGTACCGAGGCAGCCAGCTCGCAGGTCAAGTCGGCCGTGCGGACCGTGCAACTGCTCGAGTTCTTCGCGGGCCGCCCGGGCATGCACACGCTCGCCGGCGTCCAAGAAGCGCTCGGCTACCCCAAATCGAGCCTCTACATGCTGCTGCGCACCCTCGTCGACCTCGGCTGGGTCGAGGTCGACGCGACGGGCACCCGGTACGGAATCGGCGTCCGCGCCCTGTTGGTGGGCACCTCCTACCTGGACGGCGACGAGGTGGTGGCGGCTGCGAAACCCACCCTCGACAGGCTGGCCGCACAGACCACCGAGACCATCCACCTGGCGCGGCTCGACGGCACCGACGTCGTCTACCTCGCGACCAGGGCCTCGCAGCACCACCTGCGCCCCTTCTCCCGTGCCGGACGGCGGCTGCCCGCGCACTCCACCTCGCTCGGCAAGGCGCTGCTGGCCACCCACACGGACGAGCAGGTGCGCGCACTGCTGCCCGCGCGGATGACAGGCGTCACCGAGAACACCCTCACCGACCCGGAAGCACTGCTGGAGGAGCTGCGGCTGGTGCGCGAGCAGGGCTACGCGATCGACCGGGAGGAGAACACACTGGGCCTGCGGTGCTTCGGCATCGCCGTCCCCTACCGCACCCCGGCCCGCGACGCGATCAGCTGCTCGGTTCCGGTGGCCCGGCTGACACCGGCGCACGAACAGACGATCAAAAGCGCGCTGTTCGACGCGCGGGACCAGTTGACACACGCCGCCCGCACGCTCTGACGGGGCCCGCCCGCGGAAGCCGGGCGTTCACCCGCCGTCCTGACGCTCTCGGGTCACGCGCCGGCGGTGGTGGACGCGCCACACGTGGAAGTTGTGGCCGACGAGCGGCCCGCCGAGGACCACGAACCCCACGCCGATGAGCCAGGACTGCACGATGAGCAGGGAGCCGGCAGGACCGTTCGTCTTCGTGCTGCTCACGATGAGCGGCGAGAAGACGAGGGAGGAGAACACCCGCAGCCCGGCCAGCCCCACCATGGTGGCCACCGCGCCGGGAAAGAGCGCGGCCCACCGGATCCGGCTGCCCAGCAGCAGGTACTGCCCCCACCAGAAGAACAGCACCCCGAAAAGAACCGTCAGGAAAACCCGTACGGCGACCTGGGCCGTGCCGTGCCGCAGTACCGCTTCGCTTTCCACCTCAGCGAAGAGAAAAGCGGTGATCGCCGCGAGCCACACGCCCTGCCGCCACAATTTGTGCCAGCGGCCCGGCGGCAGAGCCCAGATCAATTCGTAACTGCTCTGCACGCTGGCCGCGAAACTCAGACCGAAAACGCCCAGCAGTACCGCGCTGAGGACGCTGGTGGTGCTGATGACCTGCTGCGGGGCGGAGAAGAGGCGGTGCACGGCCTGGGCCGCCGTCGGGTTCTCCAAGCCCATTCCGTTGACGATCCACTGCTCGAACCCGGCATGGTGAACCGGGTCCAGTGCCGCCACCACGATCAGCAGCGGCACCATCGAGACGAAGCCGAGCATGCCGAACGCCATCGCCCTGCGCATGAGCTCGAAATCGGTGCCGTGCTGCCACAGACGTCCGCCAAGGGACTGCTCGACACGCTGTTTCCAGGTCGGCCACCGCCCGAACACGCCCGCACCTCCATCAACGGCCCGTCATTATCCCAACGAAAAGGTCCGGCAAACCGCCAGCCACGCCGCCCGCCCGACCCCGACGGCGCGCCGTTTCGGGAAGGCCCCTTCGGTGACATAGGAAGGAACGTGCCTTTCACACCCCGCAGTGTGCGCCGGCGGACGGAACGCCTTTTCGGTGACCGGGCCGCGGCGCGTGCCGTGCTGACGATGGCGTCGGTGCTCGCGCTGGACGGCGCGGACAAGGGCACGGTCTCGGCGATGGCGGGCCCGCTGGGTGACGCGTTCGGCATCGGCTACGCCGCGATCGGACTGCTGGTGTCCGTGGTCGCCTTCGTCGGTGCCGCCTTCACGGTGCCCTTCGGCCTGCTGACCGACCGGGTGCGCCGCACCCGGCTGCTGGCGGTCACCGCGACCCTGTGGGGGCTGGCGATGATCATGGCGGGCGCGGCCATGTCCTACCTGTGGCTGCTGGTCTCCCGCGCGGTCCTCGGCGCGGTCACCGCCAGCTCGGGACCTGCCGTCAACTCGCTGGTCGGCGACTACTTCCCCGCCCGGCAGCGCGCCAGGATGCTCGGGTTCGTGGTCGGCGGGGAACTCCTGGGCACCGCACTGGGCTTCACCGTCTCCGGGGTGGTCGGCAGCGCGCTGGGATGGCGGTACGCCTTCTGGTGGCTCACACTGCCCACGGTGGCCCTCGTGTGGGCCCTGCTCAGGCTGCCCGAGCCCGCACGCGGGGAGCAGGAGAGCCTCAGGTCCAGGGACCCGGACCCCTCCGAGCGCGCGGGTGCGCATGCCGACACCGACGCGCACGCCGGCCCGAGCGCCGACAGGTGCGGCGAGGACGCCACCCCGCACACCGACACCGGACACGGCACGCGGGCCGACGGGCAGGGCGGAGACGGACACGGCACGCGGACCGACGGGCAGGGCGGAGACGGACACGGCACGGGGGCCGACGGGCAGGGCGGACACGGCACACGGACCGACGGGCAGGGCGGAGAC
>NZ_JASKYT010000253.1:0-10367 GCF_041028275.1 Streptomyces sp. PU-14G | reverse complement strand
CCGCTACTCCCTCCGCCCCACGCCCCCCCCGGGTCACCGTGCTGTCCCGCGCGCTGTCCGCAGCCCGGTCACCGCGAGGGCCACCAGGCCACAGGACTGGACCGCGAACACCACGGCCAGCGCCCCGCGCATCCCCAGGTGCGGCACCAGGGTCAGGAACAGCGAACCCAGAGTGGCCACACCCACGGCGAGACCGGACTGCTGCGCCGTCGCGGCCAGGCCGCTGCCCGCTCCGGCGCGCGAGGCGGGCACGTCCGCGAGCAGGATGCGGAAGTAGGTCGGCAGTTGGAGCCCCTGGCCCAGGCCGCACAGCACGAGTCCGGGAGCCAGGGCGAGGGGCGGCAGTGCGGGCCACCCGGAGAACAGGGTGAGCAGCAGGGTCCCCAGCCCGGTGCCCTGTGCGACGGCGCTGAGCGCCAGTACGGGTCCGGCACCGAGCCGATCGGTCACCCGGGGCGCGGCGACCGACGCGGCGAACTGGGCCACCCCCATCGGTGCCAGCGCGAGCCCCGCCGTCAACGCCCCGTACCGCAGTCCTTGTTGCAGTACCAGCGCGCTGACGAACATGAAGCTGCTGAAACCGAGGAAGACGGGCGCCCCCACAAGCAGGCCCCGGCGTACGCCGGCCTCCCTGAGCAGCGAGGGCGGCAGCAGCGGGCTGCCGCCCGCACGCTCCTGACGGCGTTCGACGGCGAGGAAGGCGCAGGTGAGCGGCGCGGCTGCGGCCAGAAGGGCGGTCGACCACCAGGGCCAACCGGCCGCGCGCCCCTCCGTCAGCGGCAGCAGCAGGGCGGCGAGTGAGCAGGTAAGCAGCACCGTCCCCGCCACGTCACCGCGTGCGGGCGCGTCCGAACGGCTGTCGGGTACCAGGCGCAGCCCGCAGGCCAGGGCGAGCACCACGACGGGCACGTTGACCAGGAAGACGGCCCGCCACCCGGTGCCGGCCGGGTCGGCGGCGACCAGGGCCCCGCCGAGCACCTGCCCGGCGACGATGGAGACCCCGCCGACAGAACCGAACAGGCTGACGGCGCGGGCCCGGGCCCGCCCCGAGGTCGTCGCGTGGATCGTGGCCAGGACCTGCGGGAACATCAGCGCGGAGGCGGCGCCCTGTGCCACTCGCGCGACGATGAGCCACCCGACGCCGGGCGCGAAGCCGCAGCCGAGCGAGGTGAGTCCGAAGGCGGCGACGCCCCACAGGAAGAGCCGGCGCCGGCCGAAGGCGTCGCCGAGCCGCCCGCCGAACACGAGGAACGCGGCGTAGGCGACGGCGTACCCGGCGACGACCATCTCCAGGGCGGCCGGGGAGGCGCCGAGATCGCGCTCGATGCTGGGGAACGCGACGTTGACGACGAAGAAATCGATCATGGGCAGCGCGGCACCCAGCAGCAGCGTGTACAGGCCGAGGGGGCGCAGCGCCGCGGGAGCGGGCGGGTGCGGCGCCGCCTGCGCCGCAGGGGTCTTCGTGGAGGCGGCGGCGGGCTCGCCGGTGGCGACATCGTGGCTCATGGTCACGAGCCTTGGCGAGCCGGCAGCCTGGTACCAGACGCTCCTCATCCTGGTACCGGCACCACCTGGCAACAGGATGGCGCGTGTCGCAGGATGACCACCATGAGCGCCGAGACCGTCCGCAGAGGTGAGCTGGCCGCGTTCCTGCGCAGCAGGCGTGAGCGGATCGCCCCCGAGCAGGCCGGGCTGCCCCGCGGCCCGCGCCGCCGCACACCCGGGCTGCGCCGGGAGGAGGTGGCGCACCTGTCGACCGTCGGCGTGACCTGGTACACGTGGCTGGAGCAGGCCCGCGACATCCAGGTGTCGGCGCAGGTGCTGGACGCGCTCTCCCGAGCCCTGATGCTGGACGCGAGCGAGCGCGCCCACCTGTTCGCCCTCGCGGGCACGGCCGATCCGGCACCGGCCGACGAGACGACGGCGGTGCCGCCGGGTATCCGGCAGATGCTCGCCCAGCTGGAGCCGTTCCCGGCCTGTGTGCAGAACGCGCGGTACGACATCCTGGCCTACAACCGCACCTACGGCCGCCTGCTCGGCGACCTGGACGCGCTCCCGGCCGAGGACCGCAACTGCATGTGGCTGGCCTTCACCGACCCCGAGTGGAAGGCCGCCATGCCCGACCGGGAGGAGACGGTCCGGCTGATGACGGCCCGCTTCCGTTCCCGGATGGCCGAGCACCTGGCGGAGCCGGCGTGGAAGGCGCTGCTCCGGCGGCTCGAACATACGTCGGGGGAGTTTCGCGAGCTGTGGCAGCGGCACGAGGTGGCCCGCGCTGTCGACAAGTGCAAACGCTTCCGCAACCCGCTGGTCGGCACGCTCTCGTTCACCTACCACGGACTGTGGCTGAGCCCGGCCGAGGGCGCCCGCATGGGGACGTACGTGCCGCGCGACGAGCAGACCCGCAAGGGCGTGGAGCGCCTGCACGAGCTGATCACCGCGGGCTCGTAGGGACCGGGCGGATCGCGGGCTCGGCGGGGGCGCCGCCGGATGGGGGACAATGGGGAGTCGCCCGTACGCCCCGTCACCCGAAGGACCGTCGCCGCATGACCCAGCCCGCCGCGCAGCCGCTGCACATCGGACCGCACGCCGTCTGGCCTCCCGTCGTGCTGGCGCCGATGGCGGGGATCACCAACGCGCCGTTCCGCACCCTGTGCCGGGAGTTCTCCGGAGGCCGGGGCCTGTTCGTCAGCGAGATGATCACGACGCGGGCGCTGGTGGAGCGCAACGAGAAGACGATGCAGCTCGTGCACTTCGACGCGAGCGAGAAGCCGCGCTCCATCCAGCTGTACGGCGTGGATCCGGTGACCGTCGGCAAAGCGGTGCGGATGATCGCCGACGAGGACCTGGCCGACCACATCGACCTCAACTTCGGCTGCCCCGTCCCCAAGGTCACGCGCAAGGGCGGCGGCTCGGCGCTGCCGTACAAGCGACCGCTGCTGCGCGCCATCCTGCACGAGGCCGTCGGCAACGCGGGCGGCCTGCCGGTGACCATGAAGATGCGCAAGGGCATCGACGACGACCACCTCACCTGCCTCGACGCGGGCCGCATCGCCGTCGAGGAGGGCGTCACCGCCATCGCGCTGCACGGACGCACGGCGGCACAGCACTACGGCGGCACCGCCGACTGGGACGCCATCGCGCGTCTCAAGGAGACCGTGGGGGAGATTCCGGTGCTGGGCAACGGCGACATCTGGTCGGCCGGCGACGCCGTGCGGATGATGCGTGAGACCGGCTGCGACGGTGTCGTCGTGGGCCGCGGCTGCCTGGGGCGGCCCTGGCTGTTCGCCGACCTGGTGGCCGCGCTCACCGGGGAGGGCGAGGCGGAGTACGCCAGGCCCACCCTGCGCGAGGTCGCCGAGGTGATGGTGCGGCACGCGCGGCTGCTGGGGGAGTGGCTGGGCGACGAGGAGCGCGGCGTCATCGACTTCCGCAAGCACGTCGCCTGGTACACCAAGGGCTTCTCGGTGGGCTCCGAGATGCGTCGCCGGCTCGCCGTCACGGGCTCGCTGGAGGAGCTGCGCGGCCTGCTCGACGAACTGGACCTGTCCCAGGAGTGGCCGCAGGGCGCCGACGGGCCCCGTGGCCGCACCCACTCCCGCAACAAGGTCGTGCTGCCCGACGGCTGGCTGAACGACCCCTACGAGTACGGCACGGACGTCGGCGCGGACGCCGAACTGGACACCTCCGGCGGCTGACCTCCCCCGCCGGACGCGCGGGTCAGCGCCGCGCTCCGGATTCCGCCGCGGACAACGTCTCCGCTGCCGTGTCCTCCGTGACGCTCAGCTCCTGGGTTCCGACGACGGACAGCAGTTCCAGCTGCTCGGCGCCCGGGCTTCCGGGCGGGGCGGTGAACCACAGCAGGCGTTGGCGTCCGTTCTCGCTGAGGAGGTTGTAGCAGTCGAGTTCGATGACGCCGAGCAGGGGGTGGACGATCCTCTTGCGGTCCATGCGGCGCACCGCGACGTCGTGGGTGTCCCAGAGAGCCGCGAACTCCTGGCTGCGGCGGCGTAGCACGGCGACCATCCGCGTGACCTCCGCGTCCCGGCCACGCCGGGCAGCCGCTGCCTGGAGGTCGGCCACGAACACCCGGGAGTGCTGCGGGTGGTCCTCGGGCGGGTAGATCTCACGCGCCCACGGGTCGGTGAACCAGCGGTACACGAAGCTCGCCGACGGGCCGCGGTGTGCCGGGGACTTGCCGAGCAGGGTCAGGGCCAGGTCGTTCTCCACCAGGGTCTCGTGCAGGTCGGTGATGACGCGCGCGGGCGTGTGGGACAGCCGGTCCAGGAGTCCGAGGAGCGCGGGCTGCACGTGTGCCGACGGTCCGTGTACGGAGGGCGGGACCGGCCGTTCGGCCAGGTGGAACAGGTGGTCGCGCTCGTCGCCGTTCAGGCGCAGAGCTCGGGCGAGGGCGGCCAGGGTCTGGGCCGACGGCTGCGCCCCGTTCTTCGTGCTGCCGCGTTCCAGTTCGGTGTAGTAGTCGGCTGACAGTCCTGCCAGCTGGGCGACTTCCTCGCGGCGCAGCCCGGGGACGCGCCGGCGCGGGCCTTGGGGGAGACCGACTTCGGCCGGGCGGATGCGGTCGCGGCGTGTCCTGAGGAAGGCGCCGAGTTCTGGAAGGTTCACCCCTCCATGGTCGCTCGGACGCCAGAGCGCAGCCAGGGGGTGGCATCCCCTGGGTAAACGCCGCCCTGGCTGGGAACGGGGGACCCGCCGATCGTGGAGGACGCAGCAGGGCGGCGGCAAGGCCGCGGCCCGATCCCCCTCCACCACAGGAGTCAGCTATGCCTGTCCCCACTGCCCTCGACGGGACCGCCGCTTCGGCCCCGCCCTCCGCCTCACCCCGTGTGGCGGTCGTCACCGGCGGCTCGCGCGGCATCGGCCGCCGGACCGTCGGCCGGCTGGCCGCCGACGGGTACGCCGTCGTGGTCGGCTACGCCGGCGACCGGGACGAGGCCGAGGCAGCCGTGAAGGAGGCCGTCACCGGTGGCGGCCGGGCGATCGCGGTACGCGCCGACGTCGCCGACGAACACGCGGTCGCGGCCCTGTTCGACACGGCCGCAGCAGAGTTCGGCGGGGTCGACGTCGTCGTGCACGCGGCCGGGCGGATGCACCTGGCACCGATCGCCGAGCTGGACTTGGCCGCCCTGGACGACCTGCACCGCACCAACATCCGCGGCACGTTCGTCGTCGTCCAGCAGGCCGCCCGTCGGGTGCGCCCAGGCGGCGCGATCGTGACGTTCTCCACGTCCGTGGTGGGGCTCGCCTTCCCGGGGTACGGCGCGTACGCCGCCGGCAAGGGAGCGGTCGAGGCGCTGACGCTGATCCTGGCCCGGGAGCTGCGGGGCCGGGACATCACCGCCAACGCCGTCGCGCCAGGCCCCACGGCCACCGAGCTGTTCCTGGACGGCAAGGACGAGGAGACCATCGCCCGCCTGGCCGCCCAGCCTCCGCTGGAGCGCCTCGGTACCCCGGCCGACATCGCCGAGGTCGTGGCGTTCCTGGCCGCACCGGCCGGCCACTGGATCAACGGGCAGGTCGTCCGCGCCAACGGCGGAATCGTCTGAACCGGCCCGGTCACTCCATCGATCGCCGAGAGGCGCCCTGTCGCGTAAACGACGACAGCGGAAGGTCCTCCAGGCCACCGGGGGCCTCCAGCGGTATCGGGGCGCTCTCCTCTCCGGGTGCGCTCTGGCCCCGCCGACCGCGTCCGCGCCGACTTCTTCCGCCGCATCGGACTGGGCAGCCTGCGCACCGCAGGCAACTCCCTGTCACGCCCCAACGAGAAAAGGAACGACTAGCCATGCCTTTCGCGAACTTCAAGGTCCCCGAGAAGACCCTCACCCCGCAGCAGAAGGAGGAGATCGTCACCCGCACCACCGAGCTGTACGTCGAGCTCTACGGGGAGCGCGCCCGCAACAACACCATGGTGCTGGTCGAAGAGGTCGCCGACGGCGGCTGGGGCATCTCCGGCAACGTGCTGACCCTCGCCATGCTCGGCGAGGCGGCACCGACCGGCACCAGCGACGCCTGACCGCACCACCCGGCGGCACCCCCGGCGCACCCCCGGGGGCACGCCCTCAGCGACGTCCTGCCCGCATCCGTGCAGCCGCCGCCTCCAAGCGCGCCGCGTACCCGTCGAGGTGGTCCCCCGCGAAGGTGTCGGCTTCCCAGTCGGCGGCGCGGACCTCGGGCGGGCTCGCCCATATGTACGCCCAGGTCCGGCCTGGTGCTGCCCGGTCGGCGCGACGGGTGCGACCGGTGCCGCCCAGGCCGTTGGCGCTGCCGGTGCCGGTGCCGGTGCCGGTGCCGGTGCCGGTGCCGCTGCCGCTGCCGGTGCCGCGGGCCTGGTCGAGGACGAGGTGGCGCAGCGCGTACGCGTCGTCCTCGAAGTCGTCCAGGAGCCGCCATGCGCGCGCGGTCAGACCGGTCAGCAGCAGGCCGTGCGCGGTCCGTCCGGGGGCCGGAACGAGGCCGGGGTAGGGCCTGCCCCGCAGCGCGGCGGTGCGCCAGCCGGAGGCCGTGGCGGGGGCGCCCGCCGGAACCTGGCCGAGAAGTGCGGTCAGTATCCGGCGGAAGCGCAGGGTGCCGTAGACGAAGAGAGCGTCGGCGGCGGTGTCGACGGGGGCGAGGCGGGGTGGTGGAGTGCTGTTCGGAGGGGTCATGCGGGGCAATGTACGGCGGCACCGAAGCTGTCCGCATAGTGAGACGTTCACTCGAATGGCCGCGTGATTCGCGCCACCTTGATAAGGGTGCCGCTCATATGAGCATCGAGGCCGCGCTCAAATGAGTGGTGTACCTCTCCAAGGAGCAGCCCGGAGTTTTACCGACCCTTGGTTCCGAGGTCGTACACATGCGTCGCGTTCCGTCCGCAAGACGGCCCGCCACGCACCTCAGCGTCATCATCCGTTCGGCTTCTGAATGGAGCGCCCAATCAGCCTCAACCGGTCGGTACTTTCGATCTCTCGGCAGACGGGTGGTTAGGGCCGTGTGACATGCCGCTGGACGTACTCGCAAGCCTTTGATCTGGGTACGCTCCCCGCCGTCAGGGCAACCGACCACGAGGAGCCGAGTCCGGTGCCGGTTCACGCGAAGAACACAAAGTCCGCAGTAGACGCGCAGCAGACCAAGTACGTCTACGACTTCAGTGAGGGCAACAAGGACCTCAAGGGCCTCCTCGGTGGCAAGGGAGCCAACCTCGCCGAGATGACCAACCTCGGCCTGCCCGTCCCTCCGGGCTTCACCATCACCACCGAGGCGTGCAAGGCCTACCTCGACTCCGGCGAGGCCCCCGCCCAGCTGCGGGACGAGGTGAGCGCTCACCTGAGCGCGCTCGAGGAGCGCATGGGGAAGAAACTCGGCCAGGCCGACGACCCGCTGCTCGTCTCGGTGCGCTCCGGAGCCAAGTTCTCCATGCCCGGCATGATGGACACCGTCCTGAACATCGGCCTGTCCGACGAGTCCGTGCACGGGCTCGTCGCCCAGTCGGGCGACGAGCGCTTCGCCTGGGACTCCTACCGGCGCCTCATCCAGATGTTCGGCGACACCGTGCTCGGCATCCACGGCGAACGCTTCTCCGAGACGCTGGAGGAGGCCAAGTCCGCGCGCGGCGCCACCACCGACGTGGACCTGAGCGCCGAGGCCCTGAAGGAACTGGTCACCAAGTTCAAGAACATCGTCTCCGAGGAGACGGGGCGCGACTTCCCGCAGGATCCGCGCGAACAGATGGACCTGGCCGTGCGCGCGGTCTTCGACTCGTGGAACGGCAGCCGCGCCCGCCTCTACCGCCGCCAGGAGCGCATCCCGCACGACCTGGGCACCGCCGTCAACATCTGCTCGATGGTCTTCGGTAACCTCGGCCCCACTGCGGGTTCTTTGGGGGGCGGCACCGGCGTCGCCTTCACCCGCGACCCGGCCAGCGGCCAGCAGGGCGTCTACGGCGACTACCTGCCCAACGCGCAGGGCGAGGACGTCGTCGCCGGCATCCGCAACACCGTGCCGCTCGCCGACCTCGAAGCGCTCGACAAGGCGTCGTACGACCAGCTCATGCAGATCATGGAGACGCTGGAGAACCACTACAGGGACCTGTGCGACATCGAGTTCACGATCGAGCGCGGCAAGCTGTGGATGCTCCAGACGCGGGTGGGCAAGCGCACCGCGGCTGCCGCGTTCCGCATCGCCACCCAGCTCGTCGACCAGGGGCTCATCGACGAGGCCGAGGCGCTGCGCAGGGTCAACGGCAGTCAGCTGGCCCAGCTGATGTTCCCCCGCTTCGACTCCAATGGGGGCGTCAAGAACGCCGACCAGATCGGCTGGGGCATCGCCGCCTCGCCGGGCGCGGCCGTCGGCAAGGCGGTCTTCGACTCCTACACCGCCATCAAGTGGTCACGGTCCGGCGAGAAGGTCATCCTCATCCGCCGCGAGACCAACCCCGACGACCTCGACGGCATGCTCGCCGCCGAGGGCATCCTCACCTCGCGCGGCGGCAAGACCTCGCACGCGGCCGTCGTCGCCCGCGGCATGGGCAAGACCTGCGTGTGCGGCGCCGAGGAGCTGGAGGTCGACACCAAGCGGCGCTGCCTCAAGGCCCCGGGCGGGACGGTCGTCGAGGAGGGCGACGTCGTCTCCATCGACGGCTCCACCGGCAAGGTCTACGCCGGTGAGGTGCCGGTCGTGCCCTCGCCGGTCGTGGAGTACTTCGAGGGCCGCATGCACGCCGGTGCCGACGACGCCGACGAGCTGGTCAAGGCCGTGCACCGGATCATGGCGTACGCGGACCGGGTGCGCAGGCTGCGGGTACGGGCCAACGCCGACAACGCCGAGGACGCCGCCCGCGCCCGCCGGTTCGGCGCCCAGGGCATCGGCCTGTGCCGCACCGAGCACATGTTCCTCGGCGAGCGGCGCGAGCTGGTCGAGCGGCTCATCCTGGCCGACACCGAGGAGGAGCGGAAGCGGGCACTGCACGCCCTCCTGCCGCTCCAGCAGGGCGACTTCGTCGAGCTGTTCGAGTCGATGGACGGTCTCCCCGTGACGGTACGGCTGCTCGACCCGCCGCTGCACGAGTTCCTGCCGGACATCACCGAGCTGTCCGTACGGGTCGCGCTCGCGGAGTCCCGCAAGGACGCCAACGAGAACGACCTGCGGCTCCTCCAGGCCGTCCACCGGCTGCACGAGCAGAACCCCATGCTGGGCCTGCGCGGTGTCCGCCTCGGGCTGGTCATCCCCGGACTGTTCACCATGCAGATCCGCGCCATCGCCGAGGCCGCGGCCGAGCGGAAGGCCGGCGGCGGCGATCCGCGCGCCGAGATCATGATTCCGCTGGTGGGCACGGTGCAGGAGCTGGAACTCGTCCGCGAGGAGGCCGAGCAGGTCATCACCGAGGTCGAGCGGGAGCGAGGCGTCGCCCTGGGGCTGTCCCTCGGCACCATGATCGAGCTGCCGCGGGCCGCGCTCACGGCGGGCCAGATCGCCGAGTGCGCCGACTTCTTCTCCTTCGGCACCAACGACCTCACCCAGACGGTGTGGGCCTTCAGCCGGGACGACGTGGAGGCCAGCTTCTTCACGGCCTACCTGGAGAAGGGCATCTTCGGCGTCTCCCCGTTCGAGACCATCGACAAGGACGGGGTCGGCTCGCTGGTCCGCAGCGCCGCAGAGGCGGGCCGGGCCACCCGGCCCGACCTCAAGCTCGGCGTCTGCGGCGAGCACGGCGGCGACCCCGAATCGGTGCACTTCTTCCACGAGGTCGGCCTCGACTACGTCTCCTGCTCGCCGTTCCGCATCCCCGTGGCGCGGCTTGAGGCGGGCCGCGCGGCGGCCCAGCAGGAGGCCACCGCGTAACGCCACGCAGCACCCACCCCGGGCTTCCGTCCGCTCACGACCCTCACCGCGGACGGGGCCCGGTCCCCAAGGAGGCGGCACCCGTGCGGGGGTGCCGCCTCCTTCATGTCTCCGTCACCGGTGTCCGCACCTCACCGCCTCTCGTCCAGCTCCAGCCGCTCCACCAGACGGCGTTCGGGATGGGCGCCGACCACCGAGCGGGTGGGCTCGCCGTCGCGGAAGAGGACGAGGGTCGGCATCGACAGGACGCCGTAGGCGGCCTGCGTGGCCGGGTTGCGGTCCACGTCGAGGGAGACCACTTTCAGCCTGCCCTCGCGCTCGGCGGCGATGCGGGCGAGCACCGGGGCGACCATGCGGCACGGCGGGCACCAGGCGGCGGTGAAGTCGACCAGTACCGGCACCTCGGAGCGGAGCACCTCCTCGCCGAACGTCTCGTCGGTGACCTCGGGCAGGTGGGTGGTCTTCGCGCTCATCGTTCTCCCTCGGTGGCGTGCGGGTGCGGGTGCGGCGGAGTCGGTGCGGGGGGCGGG